>JAFKLV010000266.1:4764-17901 GCA_017304125.1 Sphingomonadales bacterium | reverse complement strand
CGCGCTGGCGGCGATGGCGTTCATCACGCAGAGCTGGATGGAGTTCGCGATCATGCCACTCGTCGCGCTGTCCGGCATCGGCTCGCCCGCGTTGCAATCGCTCGCCACGCGTCAGGTCGACGCGGGGCGGCAGGGCCAGTTCCAGGGCGTGCTGGCCTCGGCGATGAGCCTCGCGTCGATCATCGCCCCGCTTGGCTTTTCGAGCTTCTATTTCGTCGTGCGCGCCGAATGGCCGGGGGCGATCTGGCTGTCGGCGCTGGTCGTCAACGCGATCGCGATCCCGCTCGTCCTGCGGTTGCGGTTCGGATCGACCCCGGTCCCCGCCGCCGCCGCGTGATGCGATCCGGGGACGCCCCGGATCGCACATCGCGTCGTCAGGCAGCGGCCTGCAGCCCGGACTGATCGTCCAGCGCCACGCCGCGGATCGCGGCCGGGCGGGTCCGGCAGCGCTCGATATAAGCGTCGATCGCGGCATCGGCGGGAAAGGCATGCCGGCCGAAGGCGAGCGCGCTGCTGATCAGGAAATCCGCCCCGCTGAAGCGATCGCCCAGCACATAGGGGCCGCGCGCCAGCGCCGCCCGCAACCGGCCGACCACCGCGTCATAGCCGCGCTGCTTCATCGGCGATGCGGCCAGCTCGCCGCTCAGCCCGGCGAACAATGCCGGCTCCAGCTCGGCGACATACCAGGCCATCCAGGTGAGATAATCGCCGCGCCGCGGATCGCCCTGCACCGGGGCAAGCCCCGCCTCGGGGAAGGTTTCGAGCAAATAGAGAACGATCGCGAGCGATTCCGCCACCAGCGTATCGTCATGAACGATCGCCGGCACCTTCTGATCGGGGTGCGGGTTCGCCGCATCGCCGTGGCCCTCGCCGGTCATCGGGCGGAAGATCGAGACCGGGCGGATCTCATAAGCGACCCCCAGCTCCTCGAGCAGCCAGATCATGCGCGACGAGCGCGTTTGCGGGGTATGGTACAAAGTGATCATCGGTCGTCTCCTCGAACGGCTGAAAAGCAGCCCCGCGGCCGGCGCCGCGGAGTGATTTGGCTTGTAGGAGGGGCCTGCTGACAGCATTATGTCAGCAGGAGATTGCGCGATGCGGCGAGCCGACAGATTGTTCCAGATCATCCAGATCCTGCGGCGCTCGACCCGCCCGGTGACCGCCGCCGATATCGCGCGCGAGCTCGAAGTATCGCCGCGCACGGTCTATCGCGACATCGCCGATCTGATCGCGCAGCGCGTCCCCGTGCAGGGCGAGGCCGGGTTCGGCTATATCCTCGACGACGCCTTCGACATGCCCGCGCTGATGCTGACCCCCGATGAGATCGAGGCGGCGGTGCTCGGCGCGCAATGGGTGGCGGGGCGCGGCGATCCGGTGCTGGCCAATGCGGCGCGCGATCTGATCGCCAAGATCACCAGCGTCGTCCCCGAACGGCTGCGCCCGTTCATCGCCGATCCCGCGATCGGCACGCGCCCGGCGCGCGCGCTGGCGGTCGACGGGATCGATCTGGCGCGCACCCGCGAATGGATCCGCGAAGGCCGCAAGATCCGCATCGATTATCGTGACGAGCGCGGCGACCACAGCCTGCGCGTGATCTGGCCGGTCATCGTCGGCTTTTTCGACGAGAAGCGCATGCTCGCGGCGTGGTGCGAATTGCGGCAGGATTTCCGCCATTTCCGCGCCGACCGCGTGATCTCCGCCGAATTTCTCGACGATCGGTTCGACAGCCGGCCCGGCGCGCTTCGCCAGCGCTGGAAGCGCCATCTGGCCGACAAGCACGCCGCGCAGGCCGCCGCCTGACCTAGCTTACCGCGACGTCGAGCGCGTCCAGTTCCCCGACCACCTCAGGCGACAGGACGAGTTCGGCCGCCGCCAGATTCTCGCGCAGATGCGCGACCGACGAGGTGCCCGGGATCAGCAGGATATTGGGCGCGCGCTGCAACAGCCACGCCAGCGCGACCTGCATCGGCGTCGCGCCGAGGCGATGCGCAACATCGGACAAAGTGGACGATTGCAACGGGGTAAAGCCGCCGAGCGGGAAGAACGGCACATAGGCAATGCCCTTCGCCGCCAGAGCCGCGATCAGCGGCTCGTCCCCGCGCTGGACGAGATTATAGTGATTCTGGACGCACACCACCGGCGCGATCGCCTCGGCCTCCTCCACCTGCGCGAGCGTCGCATTGCTGAGACCGAGGTGCCGGATCAGCCCTTCGGCCTGCAATTCGGCGAGCGCGGCGAATTGCGCCGCGATCGTTCCCTCGGTCGGGTGATGGATCGCGCCCATCACGCGCAGATTGACGACATCGAGCGTGTCGACGCCAAGGTTACGGAGATTGTCATGCACCGCCTGCTTGAGTTCCGCCGGCTGATGCCACGACAACCACGAGGCATCGTCGCCGCGCCGCGCGCCGACCTTGGTGACGATCGTCAGCCCCGCGGGATAGGGCGACAGCGCCTCGCGGATGATCTGGTTGGTGACATGCGGGCCATAGAAATCGCTGGTGTCGAGATGATCGACCCCGGCCTCCACCGCGTGCCGCAACACGGCGATCGCGGCAGCGCGATCCTTCGGCGGCCCGAACACCCCCGGCCCGGCGAGCTGCATCGCGCCATAGCCCATGCGGCGCACGTTGCGGTCTCCCATCACGAAGCTGCCCGCCTTGCTGATATCGGTCATTGCCTGGAATCTCCTCCGGGGTCTTGAAGCCAACCATATGGACAGGCGATGATCGCGCGATAATCCGTCCCAATCGGCACGGGCTGTTCGAGATTTCGTACAATGACCGCGGAACTTCAGGATCTTTCGGCCTTCATGATCGTGGTGCGCGCCGGCGGGTTTCGCGAGGGCGCCAAGATCGGCGGCGGCTCGGCCTCGGGATTGAGCGAGGCGGTCCGCCGGCTGGAGGCGCGGCAGGGCGTCCGGCTGCTCAACCGCACGACGCGCAGCGTGACCCCGACCGAGGCCGGCCAGCGGCTGATGGAACGATTGGTCCCGGCGCTGGGCGCGGTCGAGGAAGCGCTCGATATCCTCAACAATTTCCGCGACCGCCCGGCAGGGACGCTGCGGATCAACGTACCCTCGGTCGCAGCGAGGGTCGTGCTGCCGCGGATCGTGCCCGATTTCCTCCGCGCCTATCCCGACATCAAGCTCGAGGTGATCGTCGAGGACCGTTATGTCGATGTGCTCGCCGAAGGCTGCGACGCGGGCATCCGCTACGACGAGCGGCTCGAACAGGATATGATCGCGATCCCGATCGGCCCGCGCATCCAGCGTTTCGCCACCGCCGCGGCGCCGGCCTATCTCGCGGCGCATGGCACGCCGGCGCATCCGCGCGACCTGCTCGATCACCGCTGCCTGCGCGGGCAATTCGCCAGCGGCTTCATCCCGCCGTGGGAATTCGCGTGCGGCGACGAACTGGTGCGGATCGATCCCACCGGCCCGTTGCTCGTGCGGCTCGGCGGCGCGGTCGATCTTGCGGTGAGCGCGGCGGTCGACGGCCTCGGCATCGTCCATCTGTTCGAGGAATGGCTGCAGCCGCATATCGCGGCGGGCCGGCTCGTCCCGATCCTCGAACACTGGTGGGAAAGCTTCCCGGGGCCGTTCCTATATTATCCCGGGCGGCGCTATGTCCCCGCGCCGCTCCGGGCCTTCATCGACTTCATCAGGGCGCATCCCACGCCGGCCTGAGCGGGCGGTCAGCCGAGCAGCCGGTCGAGCGTCGCGACCACCGTCGGGTGATAGCCCTTGCGCGCGATCGCATAATCGCGCCTGGCGATCGGCATGCCCCAATCGCCCTGTTGCTTCAGCGCGCGATAGACCGGGAAGATCAGCAGCCCGCGGCCGACGCTGGGCAGGAAGTCGGCGATCGACGGCACCGCCGGATCATAGCGATTGGCGATCGCCAGCACGAGCCAGGCGGAGCGGATATAGGCATTGTGCGAGGCCGAAAGCCCCAAGGTGCGATCGAGCTCACCAAGCCGCGCCGCGCTCTGCTGGCGCGGCAATCCGTTGAGGAAGCGCAGCCATTCCTGCGTCGACCAATGCGCGGTATCGACCGAGCTGATCGGCGCGCCGGCATTCACGCGTTTCAGCGTCTCGTCGATCTTCGCCAGCGTCGCCGATTGGACATGGACCGCATTGGCCGGCAGCCCCGGCGCATAGGCCCATTCGTCGAGCTGCAGTTTGGCCTCCAGCGCGGCATCGCCTTTGATGAGATTGGCGCGCAGATCGGCAAGGAAGCCCGCGGTCGTCTGCGGCTGGAAGGCGTGGCGGTCGAAATAGGATTTCAGATAAGCGTCCCACCGCGCGCGGCCGACGGCATATTCGATCGTCCGCAGGAAGGTCGAGCCCTTGCTATAATCGAGCTCGCCATAGGTCCCCTCGGGCTTGCCGTGGAGCCGGGTCGCGTCGGGATCGGGCGCTTCCTTGAGATCGCGCTGGAGCGTGTCCCACAGCAGATCGGCAAGCGTCGCAGCGCGCTCCTTGCCGTAGAGCGCCTCGTCGATGCGGTTCTCGAAATAGGTCGTGAACCCCTCGTTGAGCCAGCTGTCGGACCAGGTAGCATTGGTCACGAGATTGCCCGACCAGCTATGCGCCAGTTCGTGCGCGATCACGTCGACATTGGATTTGTCGCCGGTGATGATCGTCGGGGTGGCGAAGGTCAGCGTCGGATTTTCCATCCCGCCGAACGGGAAGGACGGCGGCAGGACCAGCACGTCATAGCGACCCCAGCGATATTTGCCGTACAGCGCCTCGGCGGCATCGCCCATCTTGCCGGTATCGGAAAGCTCGGCCGCGTCGCGCCCGAGCATCGACGGCTCGGTATAGACCCCGGTGCGCGCGTCGAGCGGCTGGAACTTCAGATCGCCCACCGCGAGCGCGATCAGATAGGGCGGCACATTGTGATCCATGCGGAAGCGATAGCTGTGCCAGCCCGGCGCGGCCGGCTCGCCCGCCGGGGTCAGCCGCTCGGCGCTCATCACCGCGACGAGATCGGACGGCACGGTGATCCTGGCCGACCAGCTCTGGCGGATTCCGGGGCTGTCCTGCGTCGGGATCCAGCTGCGGTTGTTGATCGATTCACCCTGGCTGTAGAGATAGGGCTTCACCTTGCCCGCGGTCAGCGCCGGGGGCAGCCAGCCGAGCGCGCTGGCGCCCGGATCGGATTGATAGGTGACGACGATCCGCCGCGCATTGCCGATCTCGACCGTCAGCGGCGCGCCCTTATACTCGTCATGCGCGCCGACCGACCATTTGAGCGGCTTGCCCGCCGCATCGGTGATGCCGGCGATCACCAGCTTATTGTCGTCGAGCACGATTTCGCGCGCATCGGGCTTGGCGAGGATATCGAGCGTGGCCTTGCCGCGCATGACGTGCGTGGTGAAATCGGCGGTCAGATCGAGATCGACATGCGTGACGCGCGCGACCTGCGGCACCGCATAGCTCAGCACGTCTTTCGCCTCGGGGGTGGTCAGGATCGGGGAGGGCGCATCGGGTGCGGCATGCGCGACCGAGGCAATGGCCGAAACGGAGACGATCAATATTTTACGCATCGGGAAACTCGCGCAGCCGCAATGCGCGCGGGCTTCGGCCTTTTGGCAGCGGCTGGCAATAGCGAAGCGCGCGCTACGCGCCGCCCAGCTTCAGCGGCACCGCGGGATAATCGTCGCGCGTCATCCGGGTGATGCCATGGCCGTCGTGGTGGCGATCGAGCAATGCGCCGTCCGCGGCGAGGCGATAGATACGGCGGTTGCTCGTCCCCCAATCGACCGCGATGCAGGCGGTGGCGCTATTCCTCATCCGGGTAGGGGCCCTTTCCGCCGTCGCGGATGAACTGATCGATCCGGCGATCGAGTTCGGGGATCGGCACCGATCCCAGCGCCAGCACCGTATCGTGGAATGCGCGAATATTGAATTTCGCGCCCAGCGCCTTTTCCGCCCGCGCGCGCGCCGCAAGGATTGCCAGTTCGCCGGTGTAATAGCTCAGCGCCTGCCCCGGCCAGGCGATATAGCGATCGACCTCGGTCTCGATCTCATGATCGGCCAGCGCGGTATTGTCGTGGAGGTAATGCTGCGCCTGTTCGCGCGTCCAGCCCATCGCATGAATGCCGGTATCGACCACCAGCCGCGAGGCGCGCCACGCCTGATAGCTCAGCATCCCGAACCGCTCATAAGGGGTTTCGTACATCCCCATTTCCTCGCCCAGCGCCTCGCAATACAGCGCCCAGCCCTCGCCATAGACCGACAGATAGGTATCGCGCCGGAACGCCGGCAGATCCTTGTTCTCGGCCGCCAGCGGCATCTGGAAGGCGTGGCCCGGCGCGCTTTCGTGGAGCGTCAGCGCCGGCAGCGAGTAAAGCGGGCGCGCCGGCAGGTTATAGGTGTTGACGAGATAGATGCCCGGCCCGCCGCGCCCGCCGGTGTAGAAAGGCGCCAGGTCCGCCGGCACCGGCCTGATCGCAAAGCGGCTGCGCGGCAGGTGGCCGAAATATTGGCTGGCCTTGCCGTCGAACGTCTTGGCGATCCACGCCGCGCGATCGAGCAGCGCCTGCGGCGTTTTGGCGTAGAATTGCGGATCGGTGCGCAGGAATTTGAGGAAGGCGGGCAAATCGCCCTTGAACCCGACCTGATCCATCACCTCCTGCATCCGCCCGCGGATCTTGGCGATCTCGGCGAGCCCGATCGCGTGGATCTGCTGCGGGGTCTGATCGAGCGTGGTGAATTCAGCGATCTTCGACGCATAATAAGCGCGCCCGTCGGGCAAATCGTAAGCGGCGAGCGCGGTGCGCGCGCCGGGGATATATTCGCTGCGCAGGAAAGCGAGCAATTTCACATGCGCCGGGACCACCGCGTCGCGGATCGCCGCCGCGCCCTCGGCCCGCAGCGCCGCCTGCGTCGCCGCCGGGATCACGGCGGGGAATTTACGAAACGGTGCGTAGAAGGGCGAATCCTCCGCCGTCTTCGCCTCGGCAACCTGCGCCACCCCGATATCCCGCCCTTCGAGCGTGATCCGTGCGGGAGTGAAACCGCGCTTCAGCCCGGCACGCATATTGGCGATATTCTGATCGAAATAGCGCGGCAGATCGCGCAACATCGTGATGTAGGTGCGATAATCCGCCGCGTTGACGAAGCGGCCGCGCGCCCAGTCGGCGGTATTGCCCCAGAAGCTGGTGTCCGAATTGAGCGGCTTTTCGTAGTCGCGGAACTTCTGCTCGGCGAGCAGCGCCGCGATCTGCTGGCGGTAGACCGCATAATTGACCTGCTCCGCGGGCGAGAGATCGGCAATGCGGATCGCCTTCAGCGCGGCATCGGTGCGGGTCCAGCGATCGAGCTTGGCCGCCTGCGCCGCCGGGCCGACATCGGGGAGCCGCTTGTCGCTGGCCTCGCCGCTATCCTCGTCGGGCGCCTGCTGGTGCCGCCGCCAGTCATATTCGGCGGTGTACAGCGCGCGGAAGGAGGCATCGGCACTTTGCGTCGCCGGCGCGGCGGCGGCGGTCTGCGCCAATGCCGTCATCGCCAGCAGCAGAATGAATTGGTGACGCTTGATCATGCCGTCGCTCCCGATTTGGCGGTATAAAGCCGCACGCCGAAGATCGGCCCTGCGGTGCTGCGATCGCGCGGCACGAACTTCACTCGTACCGTCTGCTTGCCCGTGGTGAGCGCGGCGGGGAGCGGGTATTCGACGTCGAAGAACTTGCCCGGCTGATCATTGTCGAGATGCTGGCTGGCGATCTTCACATTGTCGACCAGGATATCGAAATCGCGCGCGCGCTCGCCGCCCCAATAGCTCGCCTGCAGCACCAGCGGCCCCGGCTTCACCTTCATCGAGAATTCAAGATAGCCGCCCGATCGCGCGTCGCGCCCCTGCCGCGCGCGATAGGTCACCGGATAGGAAAGCTCGCTCACCAGATTGTGATCGCGCTCGGGCTGCATCTCGCCGAGGAACATCACGTCGACCGAGCGCGCGGCGATATCCCTGAGCCGCGCCTGCTCGGTGGTATAAGCGGCCTCCTCGCGCGCCCAGGCGCTTTCCGAGAAATGCTTGAAATAGACCGCGCTGCGCCGCTGATACTGGCGATAGAAGGGCACGAACGACAGGTCCGCCGGGCGCGCCACGCCGCGCGCCTGATAGAGCCCGCGCCCGGCATCGGTCGCCGCAAATCCCGCCAGCACATCCCCGCCGACCAGCGCGGGATCGGCACGCTCCCATTTCTGCGCATTGGGGCCGAGATCGGCAGCGAGCACCATCGGCCCGCGCAGCACCGCGACGGTCTGCGCATCGCCCGGTGTCGCCTCGACCCTGAGGTCGAGCGGCAGCGTGATCGCGACGCGATCCCCCGCCTGCCAGCGCCGCGTGACGATCGCATAGCCGCGCTCGATCCGCGGCGCCGCGGGCTTGCCGTTGACGCTGACCTCAGCCTTGCCCGCCGCCCAGCCCGGCACGCGCAGCGCGACCGGGAAGGTGCCGGCGCGCAATTTGCTGAAGGTCAGCGCCGCCTCGGGGGTGAAGGGATAGCCCGTCTCCAGCGTCACCGCCGCCTTGCGCGCCGCCCATTGCGCATCGGCCGGGATATAGAGATTGACATAGAAGGTGCCGTCGCCGCCCTCCCAGAAGATCGACTCGCCGTGCTTGGCGTGGCTTTCCATCCCCGATCCGACGCAACACCAGAAGGCATCGTCCTTGGTGGTCGAATAAGCACGATCGGCGCCGGTCATCAGCGGGGTCATATAAGTGAAGCCGCCGGTCGACGGGTCCTGCGCCGCCATCACGTGATTGAGGTGTGCGCGCTCATAATAATCGAACAACGCGCCATCGGGCTGCCACGACCACAAATGCCGCGTCAGCTTGAGCATATTATAGGTGTTGCAATGCTCGCAGGTCTGCTCGGTGATGTGATCGGCGATCGTATCGGGCTCGGTGAAATATTCGCGATCGGCATTGCCGCCGATCACATAGCTGTGATGCTGCGTCACCGTTTCCCAGAAGAAGCGCGCCGCATGGCCCTTGGCCGCATCGCCGGTCAGCTCGTGGATGCGCGCCAGCCCGATCAGCTTGGGCACCTGCGTATTGGCGTGGAAATTAGCGAGCTTGTCCTCGCCGCGCGCCAGCGGATCGAGCACGCGATCGTCGTAGAACAGCCCGGCCATTTTCAGCCAGCGCGGGTTTTGGGTCCGCGCGTGCAACTCGGCATAGCTTTCGTTCATCCCGCCATATTCGCAGCCCAGCACCTCCTGAAGCTGCGCCGGCGAGAGCGCGGTGAACACCCGCTCGAAATAGCCGCCCAGCCCTTCGGCGACCTTGAGCGCCGTCGCATTGCCCCATGCCGCGTGAACGTCGAGCAGCCCGGCGAACACCTTATGCACCGTATACATCGGCGACCATGCGCCGTTGAGATCGAACCCGCCCGATTTGATCTCGCCCTTCATGATCTCGGGGAAGATTTCCTCCCCGTCGACGATCGTGCCGTCCTTCCGCTTGCGCCCCAGCGCGCCGACATAGCCGGTGCCGCGTTTGGCCTGCGCCTCGGCCAGTTGGTCGACGATATAATCGGCGCGGCGGCGCATCTCGGCATCGCCGGTCTGTTCCCAGGTCAGCGCGAGCGCGGACAGATAATGGCCCAGCGTATGCCCGGCGATCGTATCGCTTTCCCAGCCGCCATAAATCTCGGCCTTCGGCTCGAGACCGGCATATTTGCGAAAATTGTGCAGCAACCGATCGGGGCTCAGCCGGTGGAGATACTGACGATTGACCTCGACCGCGGTGGCATAATCGGACGGGCGCAGCCGCACCGCCGATAGCGGCAGCGGGCGCACCGACGCACGCCCCGCAACCGCCGTCGTCGCCGCGCGCCCACCGGCGCCGAGTGTCGCGATCACAAGCGTTCCGCCGCCCGCCGCCAACACGCTCCGCCGCGTCAATCCGCTCACTTCATCCTCCTTTTGAATACCGTATACGATGACTTGGCGCCCGACCGCCGTCAAGCCACTCGTCGCATCAGGGATTACGGCACGGTCGAGATTGCGGCTCGAGCAGATCACAAATTCCAAGGGGTCGATCATTGGCTCGCGTATTATCGCGCATGATCAGGCTGCTTTCGTTCATCGCGCTTGCGCTGTTGCTCATCGGCCCCCCGGCGTTCGCGCATGAGGGGCATAAGGACGACATGACCGACGCCGAAATGGCGCAGATGCAGATGCAACCGGCCAATGCCGGCCACGTCGCCAATGCGCATGACGCGATGGAAGCGGCGCATCCGCCCGCCGCGACGATGAGCCCGGCCGAGGCCGCCGCGGCGCTCGCAGCGAAGAATCGCGTCACCTCGCCCGGCGATTTCCTCGGGCGGCTGCACCCGATGCTGATCCACTTCCCGATCGGCTTGCTGATGGCGGCATTGCTCGCCGAATTGCTGCTGATCTGGAGGCCGCTCGCCGGCTTCGGCCTCGTCGTCCGCTTCCTTACGATTGGCGGCGCGATCGGCGCGGTGAGTGCGGCGTTGCTCGGCTGGTTCGCCGCCGGGTGGCGGTTCTCCGATCGCTCCGCCACGCTGATGACGCATCGCTGGAACGGCACCGCGATCGCCGCGCTGAGCGTGGCGGCGGCGATATTCGCATGCCGCGCCAACCGCACGCCGCTGCGCGTGGCGCTTGCCGCGATCGCGATCGCGCTGCCCGTGCAGGGCTATCTCGGGGCGGAGATGGTTTACGGCCCCAATCACCTCGGCCTGTTCTGAACGACGCGAAGGGAATTTCCGACATGCAGTTTCTCACCGGCAAAGCCGCCCGCCTCAGGATCGGCGGCGCCGCGCTGACGCTCCTCGCCGCCTGTTCGGGGATCGCGCAGGCAACCAGCTATACGATGTATCGCGACCCGGGATGCGGGTGCTGCAAGGTCTGGGCCGAGCATGTGCGGTCAGCGCTCAAGGCCCAGGTCGCGGTGATCGAGGCGCGCGACATGAATCTCGTGGCGGCGCAGCGCGGGGTGCCGGCGAACCTGCGGTCGTGTCACACATTGATCGCCGACGGCTATGTGATCGAGGGGCATGTTCCCGCCGCCGACATCGCGCGCCTGCTCGCGACCAAGCCCAAGGGCGTCGTCGGGCTCGCGGTTCCCGGCATGCCGCTCGGCTCGCCCGGCATGGAAGCGGGCGGGCAGAAACAGCCGTATGAGGTGATCGCTTTCGGCCCGGGCGGCGAGCGCGTGTTCAGCCGCCACGGCCAGCCGACCGCGCGATAAACAAAGCAAAAAACGGGCCAGATTGAAGACCGGAGTGGTGAAATCTTTACCCGCCGTCGCTATAAGGAAAGCAGCGGGTATGGGGAATTTGACCGACCGATGGACGTTACCGACTGCGCGACGCTGACGCGTCGCGGTTTGCTGGGCGCAAGCGGCCTGATTGCCGCCGCCGCGATCATGCCACATGCGGCGAGCGCCGCGCTGCCGGCGGCACCACGCTCGTCGCCGCGCGTCGTGCGCCCCGAATTGCTGCAACGCGCGCTTGCCGCGCTCCAGCGCCACGGCGCGCGCGTCCAGCGCGATCGGATGGCGATCGTCGATTTCGACGCCCCCTCGGCCGAGCCGCGGTTCCACTTCATCGATCTGGCGAGCGGCGCGAGCATTTCGAAACTGGTCGCGCATGGCAGCGGATCGGACCCGGCGCATACCGGCTTCCTGCACCGTTTCTCCAACGAGAATGGCTCGAACGCCTCGTCCGAAGGCGCCTTTCTCGCCGCCGATTATTATATCGGCAAGCACGGCCGGTCGCAGCGGCTGATCGGCCTCGACCCGACCAACAGCAACGCCCTCGCCCGCGCGCTCGTCGTCCACGGCGCCTGGTATGCCAATGCCGATATGATCCGCAGCCACGGCATGCTCGGGCGTAGCCAGGGCTGTTTCGCGGTCGGCGAGCACGAACTCGCCGATGTGTTCGAGCGGCTCGGGCCGGGCCGGATGATCTACGCCGCGAAGGTGTGACCGCAACGCCGCTCCCCATGCGGGAGCGGCGCTGTCTTTACTTCCCGATCACGAAATCCTTGAGGCTGCTGACATCGGTCAGCGCATCGGGCGTCACGACGACGGTCGCGCCCGGCACCAGCACGCTGTCGATCGCGGCGCGGGTCGCCGCGCTCATGTCGACATCGCCGAGCTGCATTTCCTCGTCGAGCGTCTGGCCCGGCAGCGCGATCCGGGTCCAGCGCCGCGCGCCCGCGGAATCCGCCGACTGGAGCGAATAAAGATAGGGGTGCGCGATCGGCCGGTTCACCCCCACCGAGGCGCGCCCGATGATCCGCCCGCCGCGGATCACGAACAAGGCGCGATCGGTGGTGCTGACGACGATCGAGACCGGCCCGGTCGGCGCCCGCGCCGGATCCCAGAAATCGCGCGCGCCCGGCGTCGCCGCCCCGGTCCTGGCGGCGGCAGCGATCACGTCGCCCGCCGGCACCACCGCCGGCAGTGCCTCGCGCTTGGTCACCACCACCGTCATCCCGAGCGGGGTCGCCCCATAAAGCGTCTGCGCGAATTTCGCCGGCAGGCGGATGCAGCCGTGCGACGCGGCATGCCCCGGCAGCGCCCCGGCGTGGAGCGCGATCCCGTCCCACGTCAGCCGCTGCATGAATGGCATCGGCGCATTGTTATAGATGTTCGACCGGTGATCCTTCTCCTTCTGGAGCACGGTGAAGATCCCGGTCGGCGTTTCATGCCCCTTCTTGCCCGACGAGACAGTGGTGATCGCGATCGGCAGGCCGTTGCGATAGACCACCGCACGCTGCGTCTCGAGGTTGACGACCATCAGGATCGGCCCGGCCGGCGCGGTCTGCGGCGCCCACATATATTCCCCGGCCTTCAGCGCCTTGGCCGCGCGCAGCACCGAGGCATTGTCGAGCGTCGCGCGCCCGGTGACGGTCACCGTCGCGGGTTCTGGGGCGGTGACCTGCGGCGCGAGCGCGGCGGCGGCGAGGAGAGCAAACATCGACATATCGGCGCCTTAGCGTGGATGAGCGACAGATTGAATCACCGATCTGCGTCAATGCGACCGACGCCGCGCCGCTTGCCCGCTCACCCAGAACCGGCAGCAGCCATCCTACGCCAAATGCGGATGAATGTTGCATTTGAGCCACGCATGAATCGCTCATAAGTG
>JAFKLV010000266.1:0-4652 GCA_017304125.1 Sphingomonadales bacterium | reverse complement strand
TTCGTCATGACCGCTGCGCTCGCGCAGCCCGCGCTGGCGCAAACCGCCCCCGCACCGCAAGCGGCCCCGCCCGCGGACAATAATGCGATCGGCGATGTCGTCGTCACCGCGACGCGGATGGGCGCCACCGCGCTGCAATCGACCCCGATCGCGGTCAATGCGGTGACCGGGGCGCAGATCGCCGACCGCGGCATCCGCGATGCGCAGGATCTCAAGGCCTATGTCCCCAGCCTGCAGGTGTCGGACCTCAACGGCTATGCGCAATTGTTCATCCGCGGCGTCGGATCGAACACAGTGTATATCGGCTCGGACCCGAGCACGACGATCAACCTCGACGGCGTCTACCTCGCCCGCCCGTTGGGCTATTTCAACGAATTCCTCGACGTCGAGCGCGTCGAGGTGCTGCGCGGGCCGCAGGGCACGCTCTATGGCCGCAACTCGGTCGGCGGCACGGTCAACATCATCTCGCGCACCCCGTCGGACACGTTCGAGGGCGAGTTCCAGGCGCTTTACGGCACCTATAATCGTTATGGCGTGCAGGGTTACGTCTCGGGCCCGCTGACCGAAGGCGGCATCCGCGCCAGCCTCGCGTTCGACGTGTCGGGGCATGACGCCTATCGCAAGAACATCTCGACCGGCGGCGATGTCGAGGACAATCATTCGTTCGGCGTGCGCGGTCAGGTGCTGATCCCGCTCGGCGGCAACGATACGTGGACGCTGCGCGCGGATTATTCGCGCCAGGCCGGTGCGCTGGGCGGCGCGATCAAGCTGCTGCGCCCGGACGGCAATGCGCTCGACGATTCGATCCTAGGCGATTTTTCCAAGGTGTCGATGAACGACCCCAACCGCACCGTGCTGAAGAATTACGGCTTCGCCAGCGATGCCTCGTTCCAGCTTGCGCCGGGGCTCACCCTGCGCTCGCTGACCAGCTATCGCGGGATCGACGGCTCGATCGTCGCCGATGCCGATGCCAGCTCGATGGCGATCCTCGCCGATTACGTCACCCCGATCAGCCAGCAGCAGTTCAGCCAGGAATTCACCCTCAACGGCCATAGCCGCAAGCTCGACTATGTGCTCGGCGCCTATTTCTTCGACGAGGTCGATCGCGAGCCGCAGGTGGTGCCGATCCTCGCCGCCGGGATTTCGCACGTCCAGCAATCGCGGCTCAATGCGCGCGCCGGCGCGGTGTTCGGGCAGGTCGAATTTCACGCCAATGACGTGATCTCGCTCGTCGCCGGGCTGCGCTACACCGCCGAGCGCAAGCACTATCAGCTCGACGATTATTTCACCGCCTCCACCTCGACCAACCCGGCGGTGGTGCGCGCCGCGCCGGTGCTGTCGGGCGTGCCCGGGCTGCCCGATCCGTTCACCGTCGACACGGTGCGCCGCGATCATGCGCTGACCCCGAAATTCGGCATCAACATCCGCCCGGCGAGCAATGCGCTGGTCTATCTGTCGGCGACGCGCGGGTTCAAGAGCGGCGGGTTCGATTATGGCGCGAACAACGCCGCCGATGCCGCCGCCGGCTATGGCCCGGAGAAATTGTGGTCGTATGAAATCGGCCTCAAGAGCGACTGGTTCAACCGCCGCCTGCGCTTCAACGTCGACGCTTTCTATTATGACTATACCGACCTGCAGGTCGAAAACTTCGTCCGCATCGGCAATTCGTTCGGCGCGCGGACGCAGAATGCCGCCACCGCGCATGTGAAGGGCGTCGAGCTGGAGCTGCAGGGCCGTCCGGTCGCGGGGCTCGAGCTGTTCGGCAATGTCGCCTATCTCGACGCGCGTTATGCGCGCTACGACGCGGCCTATGTCACCGCCTTCGGCACGTTCGACGCCTCGGGCAAGCGGCTCAACAATGCGCCGCGCTGGTCGGCGACGTTCGGCGGCACCTATACGCAGGATCTGGGCAATGTCGGCTCGGCGTTCGTCGGGGTCGACGCGCATGTCCAGTCGACGGTCTATTTCACCCCCGCCAACGACGGGGTGAATGGGGTCACCGGCTATCCCGAACAGCAGGGCAGCTATGGCGTGCTCGGCGCGCGGATCGGCTGGAACAGCGCGGACAAATTGTGGAAGTTCACCGTGTCGGGCAGCAACCTCACCGACCGGCAATATGTCACCGGCACCGCGGGCTATACCGCCGCGATCGCCGGCCGCCCCGGCCGCCCGCGCGAAGTGATCGCGCAGATCAGCCGGAAGTTCTGAACCGCCACGCTGCGCCGCGCCGCACGTTGACGCGGCGCAGCATTTGCCTATGACCGATCACGCGACAGGTTCCCCCTGACCGGGGATTGAAAGGGAACGGGGTTCGATACCCCGGCTGCCCCTGCAACTGTGAGCGGCGAGCCACCGTGCCACATGCCATTGGGATGCACATCCTGAGAAGGCGGCACGGACCGGCATTGACCCGCAAGCCAGGAGACCTGCCCGTCGCGGTCGTCCTTCGACCGGCCAGGGTGCGCCGGACGGACGGGGGTCAAACCCGCGAGACGACAAGCAACCAGCCCCGGCGCGCACCCCGCGCCGGCGGATGTCGTCGTGTGGGAGACCATGAAGCTTCTCTATCCAATCGCGGGCCTTGCGCTGATCGCGCCCGCTCACCTTTTCGCCCAGACCGCTGACCACCCGCAGGTATCGGCGCCAGCGCCCGACGCTGCCGCCGCGCCCGATGCCGACGGCACCGTCGTGGTCACCGCGATGCGCGGCCCGATCGCGATCGATCGCGTCGCCGCCTCGATCACCGTGCTCGACAAGACGGCGATCGATCGCGCCGGCGACATGTCGGTGTCCGATCTGCTGCTGCGCACCCCCGGGGTCACCATGTCGCGCAACGGCGGCTATGGCACCGCGACCAGCCTGCGTATCCGCGGCGCGGAAAGCGATCAGACGGTGGTGGTGATCGACGGGGTCAAGCTCAACGATCCCTCCGCCACCGGCGGCGGCTATAATTTCGCCAATCTGCTCACCGGCGACGCCAGCCGGATCGAGGTGCTGCGCGGGCCGCAATCGATCCTGTGGGGCAGCCAGGCGATCGGCGGGGTGGTCAATGTCGTGACCCCGCTGCCGGAAAAGCCGCTCGAGGGCAGTTTCGATGTCGAGGCCGGCAGCCGCGACACGGTCAGCGCGCGCGCCGCGATCGGCGGCAATGACGGGCCGCTGGCGTGGCGCGTCGGCGGCCAGACCTTCTATACCCGCGGCATCTCCGCGATCGCCCCGGATTTCGGTGGGCGCGAGCTCGACGGCTATACCAATCGCTCGGTCACCGGGCGCGCGGTGCTGACGATCACGCCCCAGCTCAGCGCCGAGCTGCGTGGCTATTATTCCAACGGCCGCACCGATATCGATGCGACCACCGGCGACAGCCCCGAATATACGCTCAATCGCGAGTTCGTCGGCTATGCCGGCATCAACCTGGCGTTGCTCGACGGCCGCTTCCGTAACCGCTTCGCTTATGGCTACACCAATACCAATCGCAACAATTACAACCCCTTGCTTCCGCGAACGCTGACCTTCGACGCGGCCGGGCGCAACCAGCGGCTCGAATATCAGGGCAGCTTCGCGATTACGCAGGGGGTGGATGCGGTGTTCGGCGCCGAGAATGAAGTGAGCCGCTTCCGCAGCGTCTCGCCATCCGCCAGCCTGTCGATCCCGATCCCCGCGCCGGCGCGCGGCCGGGCCGAAATCACCAGCGTCTACGGCCAGCTCAACGCCGAAGTGATCAGCGGGCTGACGCTGACCGGCGGGGTGCGCAACGACGATCACAGCCGCTACGGCGGCAAGACTCTATTCTCCGGCGGCGGCGTCTGGGCCTTGCCGACCGGGACGGTGCTGCGCGCGAGCTATTCCGAAGGCTTCAAGGCGCCGACGCTCTATCAGCTGTTTTCCGATTACGGCAATCAGGCGCTGCGCCCCGAACAGGCCAGGGGCTGGGAAGCCGGCGCCGAACAGCGCTTCCTCGACGGGCATGTCGTGCTGGGCGCGACCTATTTCGAGCGGCGCTCGACCGACCTCATCATCTATAACGGCTGCACCGGAACCTCGACCAACCCGCTATGCTTCGTGCCGGGCAGCACGACGAAGCGCCGGTTCGGCTATTATCAGAATGTCTCCCGCGCCTTCGGCAACGGCATCGAGGCGACCGGGCATGTCGCGCTCGGCACGCGGCTGACGATCGACGGCAATTACAGCTGGACCGCCTCGGAAGATCGCTCGCCGGGCGCCGCGACCTTCGGCCGGCAACTCCCGCGCCGCCCGCGCCACGCGTGGAACGCCAGCGCCAATTACACCCTGCCCGATGGCCCCTCGTTCGGCGCCGCATTGCGCTGGTCGGGGGATACGTTCGACAGCACGAGCAACAATATCCGGCTGGCATCCTATACTCTGGTCGACCTGCGCGCCGAACTGCCGGTCACCGCCGGGGTGCGATTGTTCGTGCGCGGCGAGAACATATTCGACGAAAAATACGAGACCGCCTATCGCTACGGCACGTTGGGCCGCAGCATCTATGCCGGCTTCAGGGGGCGTTTCTGATGCGTGCGGCCGGAACAGGAGAAGCGACGATGACGATGTCCGGCGCCCGCGCCTCGACCTTGTGGATCATGCTGCTGACGCTGGCGAGCGCGGTGACCACGCTGGCGCTGGCCTGTGCG
>JAFKLV010000245.1 GCA_017304125.1 Sphingomonadales bacterium | reverse complement strand
GAAATAGGACAGCGGGATGAACAGCGGGAAATAGCAATTGTCGTGGCCGGTCGCCTTGATCCGGTCATCGAGCAGCCGCTGGATGCGTTCCCAGATGCCATAGCCCCACGGGCGGATCACCATGCAGCCGCGCACGCCCGATTCCTCGGCCATGTCGGCCTCGGCGACGACGGTCTGATACCATTGCGCGAAATCCGCATCGCGCGTGACGGAAAGGGCGTGCTTGATCATAAGGCGGGCGCTTACCGCGCGATGCCGCGTTCGTCACCTGCGGACTTGTTCGCGCGCGACGAGTGCGGCACTGGCATGTGCATGGGGGGCGGGGAACAACAGCATATCGCGCGCGCGATCGGGCTGCGGCTGACCTCCGCCGCCTTGTTCGCAGCGATGAGCGCGGCGATCAAGCTCGCCGAGGCGCAGGGCGCGACCCTCGCCGAGATCATGTTCTGGCGGCAATTGGTCGCGACCCTGCTGGTGCTGGCGATCGTGAGCAGCGGGCCGGGGCTCGCCTCGCTCGCGACCCAAAGGCTCGGCGCGCACGTCCTGCGCTGTTCGCTCGGGCTCGCCTCGATGACGCTCAATTTCGCCACGGTGATGCTGCTGCAGCTCGCCGAAGCGACCACTCTCGGTTTTTCGATGCCGATCTTCGCGACGATCCTCGGCGCGTTCATCCTCCACGAACCGACCGGCTGGCGGCGCTGGGCGGCGGTGTTCGCCGGCTTCATCGGGGTGATGATCGTCACCCAGCCGGGCAGCGGGCATATCCCGCCCCTGGGGGTCGCGACCGGGCTCGGCGCGGCGCTGCTCAGCGCGATCGTCTCGATCCTGCTACGCACGATCGGCAAGACCGAAAGCGGGCTGACCACGGTGTTCTGGTTCTCGGCGCTATCGCTGGTGCCGCTCGGCATGATCTACCCCTTCTTCGCGCAAGCGCATGACTTGCGCGGCTGGGCAAGCTTGCTCGCGATCGGCGTGCTCGGGGGCGCGGGGCAGATCGCGATGACGCGCTCGCTCCATCTCGGGCAGGTCAGCGTGGTGGTGCCGATGGACTATACCGCGCTCTTATGGGCGACCCTGCTCGGCGCCTTGCTGTTCGATCGCCTGCCGACCCCGGCGACGTGGATCGGCGCGCCGGTGATCATCACCTCCGGGCTCTATATCGTGTGGCGCGAACACCGCCGCCGCGTCGAGGAAACCCGCCTTGCGATGACGCCGGGGTGAAGCCGGGTTGAAGCTTGGCCGCACTTCGGCCACGGTTAGCGCC
>JAFKLV010000244.1 GCA_017304125.1 Sphingomonadales bacterium | reverse complement strand
CCGCCAAGGGTGAGGGTGAAGCTGCCCAACGAGGTCACCGTGAACCGGTAGCTGCCGGTGACCGGCACCGTGAGCACCCCCGTCCAGCGGGCCGAGATCTGGCCGTTCAGCTCGCCGGGCAGATGTGGGTAGCGCGGCGATCCCGCGTTGAAGCCCGGGAAGTTGTGGAAACCCAGGTTGTGCTCGATCTGCCCCTCCGTGCGCACCAGGAAGGGGTCGCCGGCGAAGTTCGGGTTCGTCCAGTACTCGGCATGCAGGCCACGCTCACCGTCTCCATGGGTGAAGAAGGCGGACGGCACCGCGTCCGGGCCGGGGAGCAGGACGCCGGGAGTCACCGGCTCGGCGCCGTAGGCGACCTCGATCGCCACGTCGGGGCCGAGCGCGGCGCCCAACCCGTCCAGCGGCGAGACCTCGCGGGTGGCGCGCACCTGCGAGCTGCCGCCCCCCTTGGCTCCGGCGGTGTCGACGTCGGCGCCGATCAGGGCGACCCTGCCGACGCCGGCCAGCGGCAGCAGGCCGTCGTTGCTGAGCAGCACCATGGACGCCTCGGCGATCCCCTGGGCGAGCGCGTCGTGTCCGTCCACGTCGAACTCCGCGACGCCGACCGGGTTCTCCAGCTGCCCCAGCCCGATCAGCGGACGCAGGATCCGGCGGACCATCTCGTCGAGGGTGGTCTCGGCCACCTCGCCGGCCTGCGCCGCCGCCAGCAGCTGGGAGCCCCACTTCCCTTCGCCGGGCTGCTCCTGGTCGAGCCCGGCGTTCGCGGACTCCGCGGTGCTGTGGTTGGCGCCGTAGTCGCTCATCACCCAGCCACGGAAGCCGAACGCGCCGCGCAGGATGTCGGTCAGCAGGACCGGGTTCTCGCAGGCGAAGGTGCCGTTGACCCGGTTGAAGGACCCCATCAGCGAGGCCACCTCGCCGTCGGCGATCAGCGCCTCGAACGGGGGCAGGTAGAGCTCGCGCATGGTCCGCTCGTCGATGATCGCGTCGATCGAGCTGCGGTGGTCCTCCTGGTTGTTGATCGCGAAGTGCTTCGCGCAGGCCTGGATGCCCTGTGCCTGCACGGCCCGGACGAAGGCAACGCCGATCGCCGCGGTCAGCCGGGGATCCTCGCCGTAGGACTCGAAGGTGCGTCCACCCAGCGGCACCCGGGCGATGTCGACCGCCGGGCCGAGGGAGACGTTGTGGTCACTCGCCCGGCACTCGGTGCCGACGACGGTGCCGTAGTCGTGAGCCAGTTCCGGGTCCCAGGTCGCGGCCAGCGCG
>JAFKLV010000265.1 GCA_017304125.1 Sphingomonadales bacterium | reverse complement strand
GATCGCCCCCCGATTGCGGCGTGGGCGGCGGCGCGACGAGCAATTGCACCGCGAAATTGGGCAGGAACAGGAACGGCGCGGCGACGCGCAGCACCAGATCGCCGTCGCGGCGCAGGATCGTCCATGCGTCGGCGAGGACGCGACCGAGAGTCAGTTTCATGCGTGGTCGAGCTGTTCGCGGGCGGCGACGTAAAATTGGGCGCTGAACATGGCCTGGATCACGCTGAACCCGGCGGTCAGCACGCTGGTCGTCAGCGCGACGAGCAGGAACGCGCCGTTGCGCCCGAGCAGGATCTGCCCGACGCTGCCGAGCACCCAGGTCACCGCGGTGAGCAGGACGACCGCGAGCACGGCATAAAGGATCATCACCCCGAGCAGCTTGAGCGTGCTGCCACGCGTCAGCGCGAAGGCGCGGGCAAACGCGCCGAACCCGCGCTGTTCGTTGGCAATCACCGCGAACAGCGGGATCAGCCGCGCGCTGATCCATAGGGCGAGCAGCCCGAGGATCAGGAAACCGATCAGCGCGCTGCCGGCGCGCGCCGGATCGATCACCGGTTGCGCGCCCTGTTGCAGCTTGGCCATGTCGACATTGCCGGCGAGCAGCCACGCCATCGGCACCGCGACGACGATCAACGTCACCAGCATCGCCACCAGCAGCAAGCCGATCGCCGCGGGCAGCCGGCGGCGCGCGAGCGCGATCGCTTCATGCCGGTCGACCGCGGGATCGCTGGCCATCGCGGTCATCGCCAGCACGCCCCAGATCGCGAGCGCGGCCACCGCCAGCCCGACCAGCGCGACCAACCCCTTGAAGCCGCCCCCCGCGCCGCCGCTCGCCGCGACGAAGCGCAGGATCGTCTGAAGCAGCGAGGGGAGGAACAGGAACAGGCCTGCGAGCCACGCCAACAAGCCGGCGCGGCCGGCGATCACTGCGCACGTTCGATCCCAAACCGTGCCGATCCGTATCATCATGCCGCTCCTCTAACCCATTGCCGCCGCGCTTGCCAATCGAGCGTCGCGGTCGCATCTGGGCGAGCGTGACCCAATCAGCCGCAATCGAATGGCGCGTATCGCCGGGGCTTACCGATTATACCGCCGCGCTGACCGAAATGGAGGCGCGCGCCGCCGCGATTGCCGCTGGCGAGGCGGGCGAGCTGATCTGGCTGGTCGAGCATCCGCCGGTCTATACCGCGGGCACCAGCGCCGATCCCGCCGAACTGATCGACCCGCGCTTTCCCGTGGTCAGCGCCGGGCGCGGCGGGCGTTATACCTATCACGGGCCGGGGCAGCGCGTCGGCTATCTGATGCTCGATCTCACGCAGCGCGGGCGCGACGTGCGGCATTTCGTCCATTCGGTGGAAGGCTGGGTGATCGACGCACTGGGCGAACTGGGCATCGAAAGCTTTCGCGCGCCGGGGCGGATCGGCATCTGGACGATCGACCACGCCGGGCACGAGGCGAAGATCGGGGCGATCGGGGTGCGCGTGCGCCGCTGGGTGACGTTCCACGGCTTTTCGGTGAACTTGTCACCCAACCTCGCCGATTTCGGCGGGATCGTGCCGTGCGGGATCGCGGAATACCCCGTCACGAGCGCGGAAATGCTTGGCGCAGCACATAATCTTGCAACCTTTGACGCGGCTTTGGCGTTAACCCGTGACCGATTTCTCGAAAGGCTTTCTTGTGCTCGTGAAAACGAGACTTGAGAGCGCGGCCAGATACGACTAATGTCCCCCCTGATTTGGGGATTAATGGCCATGCTGCCGTCCAAATCTACTGTCTAGGGAGCTTTCAATGCGTGCTATTTCCAAGATCCTGACCGGTACGGCCATTGTGGCGGCGGCGTTGGCCGTCTCTGCCTGTGGCTCGAAGACCGAGACCAGCACCGAGAACACCACGATTACCGACATGAATGCCACCGAAGGCATGGACACGACCAGCGACAACATGACCGCAGTCGACAGCTCCATGAACGCTGGCGCGATGTCGAACGACGCCGGTGCGGCCGACGCCAACTCGATGGCGCCGGGCAACGCCCACTGATCGGCCGCAAGGCAATCAGCTTAAGGAAGGGGCCGTCCGGGCAACCGGGCGGCCCTTTTCTATTGCCGGCCGGCGCGTCGTGATGCGCGCAGCAAGTGCGATGCGACGGATTGAGTCAACGTCGTGACGAATCGGGGTTGGGTTAACGGCCCAATCGGCCTAGAATCCCGCGCGTAGCGTGGGAGAAATTGAAATGTTGCGGCAGATGATCGGAGCGGGAGTAGCCGCGGGGGCGCTCTTGATGGCCGGGCCTGCCGCCGCGCAATTCTTCATGCAGGCGAAGGATATGTCCGGCCAGCCGGTGACCGGCACCGAGACCGGGCTCGGCCCGTCGCTGCCAGGGGCGACGCCGGAAGAGGCCAAGGCCGCGATCATCTGGAACGTGCGCGCCGCGCTCAACGTGGCCGCGCTGCAATGCCAGTTCGAGCCGACCCTGCTCGCCGTGAGCAATTACAATGCGATGCTCGTCGACCATAAGGCCGAGCTGAAGCGCTCGTGGGATGAACTCGGCAAATATTTCGCGCGCACCAACAAGACGCCCAAGGCGGCGCAGAATGCGCTCGATCAGTTCGGCACCAAGACCTATTCGAGCTTCACCACGGTTGCCGCGCAATATAATTTCTGCCTCACCGCCAATGAAGTGGGCCGCGACATCGTCTTCGCGCCGCGTGGCAGCTTCGGCACCGTGTCGCTCCAGCGCATCCGCGAGTTGCGCAACAGCCTGACGCCGTGGGGCGAGCAGCGCTTCCCGCGCTTCGTCTGGCCGCAAACAACGCTGCCGCGGCTCGATCCGATCTGCTGGAAGAACGGCGACTGGCAGGTGAAAAAGTGCGGCGCGCAGAATTTCCCGCCCGCCGGCACTGGCATCGCGCAGCGCTGAGGCGATAGATGTCCCCGCGGAGGCGGGGACACACCAAAATTTTCTATCGCAATCCCAGC
Organism: Sphingomonadales bacterium; assembly: GCA_017304125.1. GTDB lineage: Bacteria > Pseudomonadota > Alphaproteobacteria > Sphingomonadales > Sphingomonadaceae > Sphingomonas. The sequence continues at coordinate 10,243 of JAFKLV010000265.1, read as the reverse complement.
ATCTTGTGCGTCTGGAGCGACAGCCGCCAGCGCGGACGCGCCATGACCAAAGCGATCGCCGCCTCGCGGTTGGCCTCGGCATGGGGATCGTCGAGCGGCTGGACGAGCAGATGCGCGAAATCCCATTGCTCCATCGCAGCGACGTCGCTGCCCGGCTGCGGCCAGACCAGCTTGAGCTCGTCGCCCGAGCGCTGCACCGTCTCGCTGCCCGCCTTGGGACTGATGCACACCCAGTCGATCCCGGGGTGAACCGGCAGCGTGCCGTTGCTCTCGATCGCGATCATGAAGCCGGCCGCGTGGAGCGCATCGACCAAAGCATCGTCGACCTGCAGCATCGGCTCGCCCCCGGTCAGCACCGCAAAGCGCTCGGCGGTATCGCCGTCCCACATCGCCGCCGCGGCATCGGCAAGCGCCGCCGCATCGGCGAACCGCGCACCCCCGATGCCGTCCATTCCGACGAAATCGGTATCGCAGAAGCGACAGATCGCGGTTGCGCGATCCTCCTCGCGCCCCGACCACAAATTGCACCCGGCAAAGCGCACGAACACCGCGCGCCGCCCGGCCTGCACGCCCTCGCCCTGGAGCGTCAGGAACATTTCCTTGACCGCGTAGCTCATCTCACGGCGCCGGCGGGGTAACCGCATAAGCGGTCGGATCGGGCACGCCTGCATCCTCGAAGCCCTTGTGGCGCAACCGGCAGCTGTCGCACAGCCCGCAATGCAGCCCGCCCGGCGCTGGATCGTAGCACGACCAGCTTACGCCCATGTCCAGCCCGAGCCGCGCGCCTTCACGCACGATATCGGCCTTGGTCATCATCTGCAGCGGGGCCCGGATGCGAAACGGCGCACCCTCCACCCCGGCCTTGGTCGCCAGTTCGGCAAGCGTTTCGAACCCGGCGATGAATTCGGGCCGGCAATCGGGATAACCCGAATAATCCAGCGCATTGACCCCGACATAAATGTCGCGCGCGCCGCTCGCCTAGGCCCAGCCGAGCGCCAGACTGAGGAAGATCGTGTTGCGCGCAGGGACATAGGTGATCGGAATCCCCTCCCCCACGCCGTCCTTGGGCACGTCGATATCGTCGGTCAGCGCCGAGCCGCCGAACGCGCGCAGATCGAGCGGCAGCACGACATGCCGTTCCGCGCCGAGCATCTTGGCGACACGCCGTGCCGCGGCCAGCTCGACCTGATGTCGTTGATTATAATCGACCGAGAGCGCGAGCACGCGAAAGCCGGCCTCGCGCGCCAGTGCAGCGGAAACCAGTGAATCAAGGCCGCCCGAAACCAGGACGACCGCCAGCGGAGATTGGCTTGTCATAAGAAAACGTCAGCTAGGGATTCCCCGGCGCTGGCGCAAGAAAAAGGGCCGCCCGAAGGCGGCCCGAAAGGACTCACGGCCGTCGCCGGCCGGATAGGGAGAGAACGTGCTCCACGTAAAAAAGCACCCGACATCCCTAGTCGATAAGGCTTAACGTCTTCCTAACGTCGTGCGCCGGATCAGCATTTTCCGGCGAGGCGGCCCTCATAATCGAGATCGAACGGCGCGCCCTTGACCAGCCCCTGCGTCTGCAGCCGGATCAGGTTGCGATCCTCGACCTTGATCGTGGTGCGGCCATAGCCCGCGCCGGGGCATTGATATTGCACCGTCAGCTTATTGGGCGTGTCTTCGATCACATAGTGCGAGCATTGCGCCGGGCCGTGCATCAGCTGGAGCAATTGCCGCGGATCGCGCACGCAAATCTCGCGCGTCGCGGCACCGCGATGGCCGATCTCGTGGAATCCCCAATTGCCGCGCTCGAAACCGCCCAGCGCCGCCATGCGCGCGCCTTCTGCCAAAGCGCCCGCACCGATTGTCACCAGCAGCAGCGCCGCCAGACGAAGAAAGCTGAATCTTTTCACGACCGAAACATAACAACGATTCACCGCCAGCCAAGACCGCTTTGCCGCTCAGGCAGCCTTCGAATCGATCCGAAGCGGGAAAACCTTCGAACAGAAGCGGCAATCGACTGCGATCACGCCGTTTTCATCGGCCATTTCACGCTGCTCTTCGACCGGGAATTTTTCGATCACCGAGCGGATATGCTCGGGATTGCAGCGGCAGCCGCGCACCAGCGGGGTCGCCGCGAGCACACGCACCTCGGGCTCCTCGTTGAACAGCCGCCAGACGAGATTTTCGAGCGGCAGCGCGGGATCGCCGAGTTCGTCCGCGCCCATCGTGGAGCCGAGCGCGGCGACATGCTCCCATTCGGGATGATCGAGGCGGACATGCAGCCGCTCGCGCCCCTCCTCGCCCTCGGGCAGATGCTGGAGGAACAATCCACCGGCGACGACGCGGCCGCCGACGCGCTGCGTCCCGACCCGCAACAGGCTCGGGATCTGTTCCGAGCGGACGAAATAATTTTCCGCCGCCTCGGTCAGCGTCGCGCCGTCGAGCGGGACGACGCCCTGATAGCGCTCGCCAGTGCTCGCCATGTCGAAGGTGATCGCGAGATAACCCTGCCCGAACAAGGCGAACAAGGTCGGCTCGGCCGGCGCAGCGGCGAGCCGGTCGGGGTCGTAATCGACATAGCCGCGCAATTCGCCGCCACGATAATCGACCACCAGCAGCCGCACGACGCCATTGTCGGTCTGCGCCTGCAGCGTGAGCTGCCCGGCATCGTCCTTCAGCGTCGAGCCGATCAGCGCGCCGAGCACCAGCGCCTCGGCCAGCAGCGCCTCGATCGCGGGGGGATAGGCGTGCGCGGACAGGATATCGTCCGCCACCTGCCCCAGCCGCACGACCCGGCCGCGCGCACTGCGCCCCGGAATCGCGAAGCCGAGCGCGCGATCGACATCAATATGGTTAGCGTCAGCCATCAGAAAATCAGCCCCATCCCGGCACCAGCCGGGACGAAGCACCGGCGAACCGTTCATAAATGGGAATTATCGGTTGGCGATCAACCGATCTGCCCGAAGCACCAGCGCAGCACCGCTTTCTGCGCGTGGAGCCGGTTTTCCGCCTCGGCCCAGATCAGCGACTGCGGCCCGTCGATCACTTCCGCGGTCACTTCCTCGCCGCGATGCGCGGGGAGGCAGTGGAGGAACACCGCATCGGGCTTGGCCGCGGCCATCAGCGCCGCATCGACCTGATAGGGCATCATCGCCTTGAGCTTGGTCTCGGCATGCGCCTGCCCCATCGAGATCCAGGTATCGGTGACGATCACATCCGCCCCCGCCGCCGCCTCGCGCGGATCGGCGACGACGCGCGCCCGGCCTTTGCCCAGCGCGACATCTGCATCGCTCGGCATGAAGCCTTGCGGGCACGCCGCGACCACGTCGAAATGGAGCAGCCCGGCCGCCTCCATGATCGAGGCGAGGACATTGTTGCCGTCGCCCAGCCACGCCACCTTGAGCCCCGGCAGCGCCTTGCCGTGTTCGAGGATCGCCTGCAGATCGGCGACGATCTGGCACGGGTGCGAATAATCCGTCAGCCCGTTGATCACCGGCACGCTGGCATGCGCCGCCATTTCCTCGATCTTGGCGTGATCGTCGGTGCGGATCATGATCGCGTCGACATAGCCCGAGAGCACCCGCGCGGTATCGGCAATCGTCTCGCCGCGCCCGATCTGCATCGTCCCGGCATCGGCGACGATCGAGGTGCCGCCCAGCTGGCGGATCGCCATGTCGAAGCTGAAGCGGGTGCGGGTCGAGTTCTTCTCGAACACCATCGCCAGCACGCGGCCGGCGAGCGGCGCATCGGCATCGACCGCGCCCTTGGGCAGCCCGGCGCGCGCCGCCTTGCGATCGATCGCATCGGCCAGCATCGCGGCGACGCCGTCCGCGCCCGCGTCGGACAGGTTCAGGAAATGACGGATGGTCATGATATCTCCCCCCGGAGAAAAGGCCTCAATCGTCGGCAGCGGGCACGTAGAGCCGCGCCGCTTCGCTCAGCCGCTCGACGCATTCGGCGATGTGGCTTTCGTCGATGTTGAGCGGCGGCAGGATGCGGACGACATTGTTGCCCGCGGCGACCAGCAGCAGCCCGTGATTGTCACGCGCATGTGCGACGAAGCGGCGGCTGTCGCTCTTGAGCTTGAGCCCGAGCATCAGCCCATGGCCCTGCACGCCCGCGAACAGATGATCGTGATTGGGGATCATCTGCTCCAGCGCCTGGCGCAGCCGGTTGCCCGTCTTCTCGACATTGGTGAGGAAGCCGTCCTCGAGGATCACATCGAGCACTGCTTCGCCCGCCGCCATCGCCAGCGGGTTGCCGCCATAGGTCGAGCCGTGGGTGCCGATCACCATGCCCTTGGCCGCTTCCTCGGTCGCGAGGCACGCGCCGAGCGGGAAGCCGCCGCCGATCCCCTTGGCCACCGCCATGATATCGGGGGTGATGCCGTAGAGCTCATGCGCGAACAATTTGCCGGTGCGGCCGTAGCCCGCCTGCACCTCGTCGAGCACCAGCAGCAGGCCATGCTCGTCGCACGCCTTGCGCAGCCCCTGCAGGAATTCCTGCGTCGCCGGGCGGATACCGCCCTCGCCCTGGATCGGCTCGACCAGGAAGCCCGCGGTATTGTCGTCGATCAGCGCCAGCGCGCCGGCGAGATCGTTGAACTGGGCATATTTGAAACCCGGCAGCAACGGCTCGAAGCCGTCGCGCATCTTGGGCTGGTTAGTGGCGGAGATCGTCCCCAGCGTCCGGCCGTGAAAGGCGGTGTCGAACGCGATCAGGTCATGCCGCTGCGGATTATTATTGGCGAAATGATAGCGCCGCGCGGTCTTGATCGCGCATTCCACCGCCTCGGCGCCCGAATTGGTGAAGAACACCGTATCGGCGAAGGTCGCATCGACCAGCCGTTGCGCGAAATGCTCGCCCTGCGGGCTGCCGTAAAGGTTGCTGACATGCATCAGCGTCGCCGCCTGATCCGCGATCGCCTTCACCAGCTTGGGATGGCCGTGGCCAAGGCAATTGACCGCGATGCCGCTCGCGAAATCGAGATATTTCTCGCCGCGTTCGCCAAACAGATACGCCCCCTCGCCTCGCACCGGCCGCACCCCGGACCGGGGATAAACGGGCATCAGGGCGGTGATGGTCACGGGGCATCTCCTGCAAAAAGAGCAAAGGCGACCCCGGAAAAGGGGCCGCCCGGAAGCCGCTAATACCGGGGGGAGCGCCGGAGCGTCAATATCCGCCCATTAGCGGCGATTTGCGACGCGCAGGCCATCCAGCCAAGCGGCGATCCGCACCTGCGTCGCGGGCAGGAAGGCCAGTTCGTGGCCTGCCCCGTGGACGATGTCGAGCTGCGCGCCGGGCACCGCTTCCGCGACGCGACGCCCCTCCTCCCACGGGATGACGCGATCATCGTCGCCGTGAAGGACGAGGAGGGGAAGATGCCGGCCGCGCAATTTGTCGATGCTGGCGTAGCGATCACGCAACAGCCATTGCACCGGGATATAGGGGAAATGGTGCGATGCCGCGTCGGTCAGCCGCGAGAAGGGCGAGATCAACACCAGCGCGGCGGGACCGCGCTCGACGGCAAGTTGCGAGGCGACGCCTGATCCGAGCGAATAGCCGATCAGGATCAGCTTCGATCCGGCGACGCCCTGTTTCGCCAGCCAATCCAGCGCCGCGCGGCCATCGCGATACAGCCCGTCCTCGGTCGGTTTGCCGGGATTGTCGCCATAACCGCGATATTCGACGAGCAGCAGGCCATATCCGCGCCGCGCCAGCAGATCGCTCATCCGCTCGGCCCCCGCCAGCGAATCCCCGTTGCCGTGAAAATAGATCAATGTCGGGCGACCATTGGCGGCGCGGCGGTAAGCCGCGGTCAGATCGAGGCCATCGCTCGTGCGGAGCGGAACGCGATCGAAACCCGCCGGGAAATAGCCCTTTGCGTCCGCCGGCGGCTGATAGATCAGGCGACGCTGCCCCAGTGCCAGCCCGGCGACGCCGAGCAGATAGACGGCGCCGACGACAAGCGCCGCGATGACCGCCCAGCGCATCACGCGTCGATCGTTTCCTCGTCAATCCGCGCAGCATTTTCCTGGATGAAGGCGAAGCGGTGCGCCGGGTTGGTGCCCATCAGCCGGTCGACCAGATCCTTTACCCCGGCGCGCTCCTCATATTCCTGCGGCAGGGTGATGCGGATCAGGCTGCGCGTCTTGGTATCCATCGTCGTTTCGCGCAACTGCCCCGGGTTCATCTCGCCGAGACCCTTGAAGCGCGCGACCTCCACCTTGCGGCCCTTGAACGGGCCGGCCTCGATCTGGGCGCGGTGCGCATCGTCACGCGCGTAGAGCGATTTGCTCCCCGCGGTCAGGCGATAGAGCGGCGGCTGCGCGAGATAGAGGTGCCCGCGCCGCACGATATCCGGCATCTCCTGGAAGAAGAAGGTCATCAGCAGGGTCGCGATATGCGCGCCGTCGACATCGGCGTCGGTCATGATGATCACGCGTTCGTAGCGCAGGTTATCCGCCAGACAATCCTTGCGCGTGCCGCAGCCGAGCGCCTGGATCAGATCGGCGATTTCCTGATTGGCGAGGATCTTGGCCGAGGTTGCCGAGGCGACATTGAGGATCTTGCCGCGGATCGGCAGGATCGCCTGCGTCTTGCGGTCGCGCGCCTGCTTGGCCGAGCCGCCGGCCGAATCGCCCTCGACGATGAACAGCTCGGTCCCCTCGGGGCTGTCGGCGGCGCAATCGGTGAGCTTGCCGGGGAGACGCAGCTTGCGCCCCGAGGTGGCGGTCTTGCGCTTGACCTCGCGTTCCTGCTTGCGGCGCAGGCGATCGTCCATCCGCTCGAGCACATAAGCGAGCAGCGCCTTGCCGCGTTCCATATTGTCGCTGAGGAAATGATCGAAATGGTCGCGCGCCGCCTTTTCGACCAGCCCCGCTGCTTCCGGCGACGTCAGCCGGTCCTTGGTCTGCGACTGGAATTGCGGCTCGCGGATGAACACCGAGAGCATCAGTTCCGATCCGACCATCACGTCGTCGGCGTTCAGATCCTTGGCGCGCTTGTTGCCGACCAGTTCGCCGAATGCGCGCAGCCCGCGCACCAGCGCCTGTCGCAGCCCCTGTTCGTGGGTGCCACCGTCGGGAGTCGGGATCGTGTTGCAATACCAGCTATAGCTGCCGTCGGACCACAAAGGCCATGCCACCGCCCATTCGACGCGGCCTTGCTCACCGGGAAATTCCTGCGTCCCGGCAAAGAAATCCGCGGTCGCGCATTCGCGCCCGCCGAGCTGTTCGCGCAGATGATCGGCGAGGCCGCCGGGGAATTGGAACACCGCCTCGGCCGGGGTGTCGTCGCTGATCAGCTCGGGCGCGCACTTCCAGCGAATCTCGACGCCCGCGAACAGATAGGCCTTGGAGCGCGCGAGGCGATAGAGCCGCTCCGGCTTGAAATGCAGCTCGCTTACGAAAATCTCCTCGTCGGGGGTGAAGGCGACCGAGGTGCCGCGCCGATTGGGCGCCGCGCCGACCGTCTCCAGCGGGGTCAGCGTCTGCCCGCGCGAAAAGCTCTGGCGATAGAGCTGGCGATCGCGCGCCACCTCGACCACCGTGTCCGACGACAAAGCGTTGACCACCGACACGCCGACACCGTGCAACCCGCCCGAGGTGGCATAGGCCTTGCCAGTGAACTTGCCGCCCGAGTGGAGCATCGAGAGGATCACCTCGAGCGCGCTCTTGCCGGGGAATTTGGGGTGCGGATCGACCGGCATGCCGCGCCCGTTGTCGACGATCGTCAAGCGGTTGCCGACCGCCAGCGTCACCTCGATCCGCGTCGCATGGCCCGCGACCGCCTCGTCCATCGCATTGTCGAGCACTTCTGCCGCGAGATGGTGCAGTGCGCGCTCGTCGGTGCCGCCGATATACATGCCGGGGCGGCGGCGTACCGGCTCCAACCCTTCGAGCACCTCGATCGACGAGGCGTCGTAATTGTTGGTGGTGGCGGAGGGAGAAGCGAACAGATCGTCGGACATAGGACGGCTATATCGGGACGCGCCCCGCCAGCAAAGCCTTAGGCCACCAGCACCGCGGCGCCGCAACGCATCCCGGTAACGCGCAGGTCCGCCTGCCCGATACCGACCCCCAGCGCGCCAGTGACGGTCATCAGCAGCGAATCGAGCACCGGGGAGACGATCTGCAGCGCGCCGCCGACCGATTGCAGCAGCGGGGCGAGCGGCAGCGTGATCAGCCCGCCGAGCAGCGACGGGGTCAATGTCGCCTGCTGGATCAGCGAGGTGGCCAGTCCGCTGACCGGCACCGTCTGGCTGATCGTCTGGCTTTGCCCGGCCTGGATCATCGGCAGCCCGAAAGTGAGCTGCTGCCACGGCTCGGCCGCACCCGTGGAAATGTTGCTGCTGCCGATCACATCGACCAGCAGGCTATGCACCAGCTTGGTCGGCGTCGGGGCGATCGGTGTCGAAAAATCATTCAGCGCCGCTGTGTTAACGTCGCCGATCGCCGCCTGAACCGCGTCGGTTCGCGCATCGAGGGTAACGCTCGGCGTCGTCCCCCCGGCGCAATTGATGTTATCGAGCTTCCCCTCCGCACCGGCAAGCTGGACGAAGATCGGCAGGTTGATCGAGATCAACCCGCTGAGGCCAGGAAGCAAAGTCGGCGCGAGCTGGGTCTGGATGAACAGCCGCGTCTGCGCGGTGTGGATGATCGGGGTGCCCGCAGCGGTGATCGTGATCCACGGCGATTGCGCCTGCCGCTGCCCGACCGCGAGAAACACCTTGGTCGAGGCGAGCCCGGGCAGGGTTGCTCCCAGATCGAGCGCGACCTGGCGCTGCTGCGACGCGAGCTGGAGCACCGCGGTCGCCATCGCAAGCGCATTGACCTTGGCGAGCCCGGTCCCGCCCTCGCTCTGCGTCGCGAACGGCCCGGCATCGATCAGGGCGGAGAGCGTCAGCGATTGGCCGCCGCTGACGTTGAGCAGATTCTTGATCGCGGTCGCCGCTGCCGGCTGGCCGTCCGCCGACAGCGCCGAGGCAACCGCATTGAGCACCTGGGGGGTGGAAACATTGCTGTTGAGCACGTCGCCGAACGTCAGCGCGTTGAGCCCGGCGCTGGTCCGTAGCAGCGGCAGGAATTTGAACAGATCGACGTCGGCTCCGACCAGCGACTGATAGTCCATCACCGACAGCGAGACGTTGCTGCCGGTCAGCGCGGAGAGATAGGAATTGAGGATCCCGCCGTTGAGGCTGGCCAGCCGCGATCCGATCGAGAACGCCGCATAACGCTGTTGCGCGGCGGTCGCCTGACGCGAGATCACGACATTGGTCTTGCCGAAAATCCGCGCGAAGAAGGTCGGCGAGGTCGATTGCAGCACGACCCGCGCGGCATTGCCGGTGCCGTTGGTCAGCGGGGTGAAGCGCGCCGAGGGGGCGATCGATTCATCCTGCGCGTAATTGCCCGGCGTGACCTGCGCCGCCACCGATTGCGGATAGCCTGCGGCGACGATCGCGGCCTGCACCGCCGTCTGAGCGTTGGTCGGATCGCCCGAAGCGGCGGCAAGTGCGGCGGCGTCCGCCACCCCCTGCAATCGCCGCGTATCGAGCTGCACCGCACCGAGATCGACCGCAAAGGCCGCCATCCCGATGATCACCGGCAAGGCCGCCGCGAACAACAAGCCGACGCCCGCGCGACGATCGCGCAGCACCCGGGCGCAGAACCGGCGGGTCACAATACGCCGCCCTGCTGGATCACCGCGCTGCGATCGATCGTGGAACTGGGCATCGGCAGCAGGCTGACGCGAAACAGGCCAATCGCGCTGGCGTCGACACGAACATGCACCGTCACCGACGGCAAAGCCTCGGTCACCGTCAGCGTCGCGTTGTTGGCGGTGATCGAAGGAAGATTAGGCAGCTCGCTGGCCATTGCGGCATTGGCCAGCGATAGCCGCTCGGCCGGACTCATGCCCGATATGGTGGCGCGCGCGGCATCGTTGGCGAGTTGCTGCGCGCTATGCGCGATCAGGAAATACTGGCCGTAGCCGAGCATCCCGAGCAGAATCATCATGAGGAGCGGCGCCAGCAGCGCGAACTCCACCAGGCTTACTCCCCGCGACTCGCCGGGGAACAACCGAACGATGTGCAATGAGAACCCCCTCATGAAAAAGGAAGGTCACATCACCGAATTAACATCGACTTAAATACGCATCGACATTGGGGGGAACCCGCGCACAAGCGGTCCTCCCCATTTGCTCCCCTCCCTCGCGAAGGGAGGGGCTGGGGTGGGTGGGTATGAGGCGCGCGTAA
>JAFKLV010000264.1 GCA_017304125.1 Sphingomonadales bacterium | reverse complement strand
GCCGTCATGATGCGGCGATCGGCCTCACTTATGGCGACAGTCGCTGGCATTATGATCGCCAGATGGCGACCGCGCTGCTCGACGTGAGCGGTCAGGCGCGGCGGCTCGACGTCGTGGCGCTCGACGCGGCCGGGCGGGAGGCCGGGCGGCTGACCGACAATGGCTTTCTGCGGTACGGATCCTTGTTCGATTCCGTCGCCATGAAGACGTCCAATGTCGCGCTGTATGTTGCGGACGAATGGGCGATCGCACCGCACTGGCGGGTCGATCTCGGCCTGCGCTGGGAGCGGATCCGGATCGGCGGCAATGTGATGAATTCAAAGGCGTTCGATCTGGGCGACCCGGCCACGCTGGCCGATGATGCGGTGCTCGGCCCGACCGGCATCACCCAGCCGATCGACCGCCGGTTCACCGGGCTCAACTGGACGGCCGCCGTCAATTTCAATCCCATGCCCAGCCTCGGCCTGTTCGCGCGGCTGACCCGGATCGCGAGATTGCCGAGCGGCAGCGAATTCTACGCCTCGCCGAAGCGGACCGACGAGGCCATCGTGCCGATCATCATGGCCGAGGCCGGCATCATCGCCAAGCGACCGCATTGGGCGCTTTCCGCCACCGGTTTCGCGACCCATTTCGCGCGCCTGCCGTTCACCGATTATCGTTTCGACACCGCGTCCAACAGCTATGTCGAACGCACGTCGATCGCGGATACCTCGACGATCGGGCTGGAGCTGACCGGCCATGCCGATCTGGTCGGCCCGTTGCAGCTCGACGTGCAGGCGACGCTGCAGGATCCCCGCTATCTCAACTTCAGCTATGTCGAGCTGTCCAGCGGCCAGCCGGTGACACGCACCGTCACCGGCAATCAGCTCGTCCGCGTGCCGCGGGTTTCGCTCCGCCTCGCGCCGAGCCTCAATCTCATCGGCGGGAAGCTGCGCATCGGCGCCGAGCTGATGCATTATTCCAGCCGGTTCGCGGATATCGCCAATAGCCAGCGCCTGCCCGCCTTCTCCTTGCTCAACGCCAGCGTGGACGCGGCGCTCAACGATCGGGTCAGCCTTGCGCTCAACGCGACCAACCTCACCAACGCACTCGGGCTCACCGAAGGCAATCCGCGCGTGGGATCGTTCGACGCCGGCGGCATGAGCAACAGCTATTTCCTCGCCCGGCCGGAATTCGGACGCAGCATCCGCGCCACGCTCAGCCTGTCTTATTGAGCCCGCGTCACCCGCGATGCCGCGCCTCGGCGAGATCCAGTTCGCGCGTCAGTTTCTGGGCGGTTCCGCTTCCCACCTGCCGGCCGCGCACCAGCGCCGTCAGCGCGGTGCGTTCGGCCGCCACGCCGGTCAGCAGGAAATCCCGGAACAGGCGATCTTCCATGCGCAAATCGTCGGAACGCCCCTCGCTCAGCCCCTCGATGCGCTCGCGATAGAAATCCATCACCCGCGCCGCGGCCGAGGTGTAGAGATCGGCGTCGCCGCTCTCTTCGGCCAGCCGGTGCTGCTTCCGCTCGATCGCGGTGATCGCCGCCTTGGCGGTCGCGACGCGCGTCATATCCTCCTCCGCCTGTTTGGAGGGTTCGGGCGGCATGCGCAGATCCTTGAGCAGCACCGGCAGCGCAAGGCTGGCGAGGATCAGCGACACGATGATCACCCCCGCGGCGAGGAAGATTGCCAGATCGCGTGCGGGAAACGGCGAACCGTCCGCCAGCACCAGCGGCAGCGTCAGCACACCCGCCAGCGTGATCGCCCCGCGCACCCCGGCGAAGGACATTGCCGCAATCAGCCGCCAGTCCGGGCTCTGCAGGCTCTCGCCGCTGTTGCGCTTCCGCAGGATGGTCAGCTTCAGAGACATCCACACCCACAGGAAGCGCAACAGCGCCAGCCCGGCGACGATGGCCAGGACATAGGCGGCGAGCCACCACGGCGCGCTATGCCCGGTCAGCGCCACGGTATGCCTGGCGCCGGAGAGAATGCCGGGAAGCTGCTCGCCCAAAAGCACGAAGATGATGCCGTTGAGCGAAAACTGGATCGTATCCCACACCGAGTTGCGCCGCATCCGCGTGACGGCGAGCGCCTGACGCGAGATTTCCGCGAAGGTCATCGTGACGCCGGCGCCCACCGCCGCAAGGATGCCCGAGGCGTGGACCTCTTCGGCCATCAGATAGGCGCCGAACGGGATCAGCAGGCTGACGAGGATCTGCGACCCGGTATCCTCGCCCCAGCGCTTCGTCACCCACGCCTTGGCGCGGGTCACCGCGATCGTCACCACCACGCCGATCGCCAGCCCGGCCCCGGCGACCCACAGGAAGTTCAGCGCCGCCGCCCCGACCGAGAAGGTGCCGGTCAGCGCGGCTGCAATCGCGAAACGCAGACACACGAGGCCGGAGGCATCGTTGAGCAGGGATTCGCCCTCGAGGATGTGCATCATCCGCTTGGGGAGCGGCTCGCGCGCGGCGATCGCGGACACCGCGATCGGATCGGTCGGCGAGACGACCGCCGCCAGCGCAAAGGCGACCGCGAGCGGCATCGCCGGGATCATCCAGTGGATGAACAGCCCCATGCCCACCACCGTCAGCAGCACGAGGCCGAGCGCCAGCTCGACGACGGTCGACACGTCCTTGAGCAATTCGTCCTTGGGCATCCGCCAGCCGTCGAGGAACAGCAACGGCGGCAGGAACAGCAGCAGGAACAGCTCGGGATCGAGCTCGACGCGATAGGAGGTCGACAGCCCGATGACCGCGCCCAGCGCGATCTGCACCAGCGGGGTCGGCAGGGAGATCGGCAACATCCTCGACACCGCCCCGCTGACCACGACAGCGAGCAGAAGGAAGAGGACGACCGATACTGCTGCCAAAATCAATGCTCCCTGTGCCGAGCGCGATTACCTAGGGCCTCGAAGCGCGAGGGCAACCCCGCGGGGTGCGCGGCAACATTTTGTAAAGCCTCGTCACCGGCCCCGATCGCCGCCCTCCGGGCGGCGTTGCAGCCGCGCAGACAAGCCGCGCGACGCGCACCAGACCGTTGCGCAAATTGCGCACAACGGCTAGCCGCACCTGCGAAAAGTGCGCACCCGCTCAGGAGAATGCAACAATGTTACGTCACATGCGCCGGCTCGGCGTGGCATGTTGCTTCGCCGTCGCGGCGCCGGGAACGGCCTGGGCCGCGGCGCCGGGCGCAACGATCGACAAGGCGGATACGCTCCTGCTGATCGTCAGTTCGGCGCTGGTGCTGTTCATGACGCTCCCCGGGCTCGCGCTGTTTTACGGCGGCCTCGTCCGCGCGAAGAATTTTCTCTCGGTCCTGATGCATTGCTTCGGGCTCGCCGCGCTGGCGTCGATCCTGTGGTTCGTCGCGGGCTATTCGCTCGCCTTTCGCGGCGACGGCGCGTTGCTCGGCAATCTCTCTGCCGTCGGCCTGAGCAACCTCGACGCGATCCGTCACGGCCTCACCGTGCCGGAAAATGTCTTTGCGCTCTATCAGATGACCTTTGCGATCATCACCCCGGCGCTGATCGTCGGCGCCTTTCCGGAGCGGGTCCGCTTCGGCTGGCTGATGCTCTTCTCAGCGCTCTGGCTCCTGATCGTCTATGTGCCGGTGGCGCATTGGCTGTGGGACGGCGGCTGGCTTGCCCGTCAGGGCGCGCGCGATTTCGCGGGCGGCATCGTCGTGCACACCACCGCCGGGCTCGCCGCGCTGGTGCTGGCGATCATGATCGGCCCGCGCAAAGGCTTTCCGCATTCGATGATCCCGCCGCACAGCCCGGCGATGACGATGATCGGCGCCGGGATGCTGTGGGTCGGCTGGTTCGGCTTCAACGGCGGCTCGGCGCTTTCCGCCGATCACACCTCGGGCGGGGCGATCATCGCGACGCATCTCGCGGCCTGTGCCGCCGCGCTCACCTGGGCGGCAGCCGAGCAGATCAAGATCGGCAAGCCGACCTCGATCGGCCTGGTCACCGGCGCGGTCGCGGGGCTCGCCACGATCACCCCGGCGGCGGGATATGTCTCGCCGCTCGGCGCGGTGATCATCGGCATCGCCGGGTCGCTCGCCTGTTTCGCGTCGGTGCTCGCGGTCAAGCACCGCTGGAAGGTCGATGACACGCTCGACGTCTTCGCGGTGCACGGCGTCGGCGGGATGCTCGGCTCGCTGCTGCTCGCGCCATTCGCCAGCACGATGCTGGGCGGTACGGGGCTGGATGGTGGCCGCGGCATCGGCGGGCAGTTTCTGGTGCAGATCGAGGCGGTCGCGGTCGTGGCCTTATGGTCGGCGGCGATGACGCTGATCGTCGCGCGCGGGGCGGCGCTGATTCTCCCGATGCGGGTGGATGCCGAGCAGGAACATGACGGACTCGACATCAGCCTCCACGGCGAACGGGCGTATGAATTCGACTGATCAGGGTGCAGCAACAGCCGAAATTCTCGGATTCACGCCTGAATCGTCGCCCGCTCGTAAATTTTAACCATCTCTCATCGGGGGGCGCCTCTTGCATGACAATTCTATTGCTTCCAGGGATGGCATGAACGTGGTCGTATCACGGGAGTGCAGCAATTGTCCGCAAGCCTGCTCGTTCTTGCCGGCGCCCTCGCCGCCGGATCGCCCCCCGCGGTAGACGCGCAGACCCAGACCGATTCGCCGCCGCCGGCGGCGCCCGTGCAGACACCCCCGCCCGCATCCACGACTCCGGCGCCATCGCCGGCCGCTGCTCCGTCATCGGTGCCCGCTGCTTCACCGCCGCCCGCGACCCCGGCATCACCGGACGCCACCGTCCCGCCGCTCGCACCGCAATCGTCCGATACGCAGGCCCCCGCCGCCGCCCCCCCGCCCGCGACGGCCCCGGCCACCTCGGCACAGGCACCGGAGCCGGCGGTATCGCCCGGCCCGACCAAGGACATCATCGTGACCGGGCTGGGCAAGCCGCCGGCAAGCGATCCGCTGCAGGGCGTCAATCTCAAATCGTTCGAGGTCGTCCAGTCGGTCGACCGCGCGATCGTCGGCCCGGTGTCGATGAGCTACGCCAAACATGTGCCGCGGCCCATTCGCTCGGGCGTGCACAATGTGCTGACCTTGCTCGAAGAACCCACCGTCTTCGTCAACTTCCTGCTCCAGCATCGCGTCGGCAAGGCTGCCGGCACGCTCGCGCGCGTGGCGATCAATGCGACGCTGGGTGTCGGCGGGGTGTTCGACATCGCCAAGCGCCGGCCGTTCAATCTACCGCATCACAATAACGGCTTTGCCGACACGATGGGCTTCTACGGGGTTCGTCAGGGCGCCTATCTGTTCCTGCCGCTTGTCGGGTCGACCACGGTCCGCGATCTGGCGGGGCGGATCATGGATCTGTCCTTGCTGTCGGTGACGCTCGGCGGCCCGTTGAAATCGCCTTATTATACCAACACCCGCGGCGTGCTGGCGTCGCTCGACTATCGCGTGGCGATGGACGACGACATCAAGCGGCTGCGCGATCAAAGCCCGAACGCCTATAAGTCGATGCGCGAATATTATTTCCAGGTGCGCGCGGCCGAGATCGAGGAATTGCACGGCCGGAAACCGGCCAACCCCGTTCCGCCGGCGTGGCCCGACACGCCGGTCAAATAAGCTCCACCGCGCCCGCCGCAAATTTCGTCCGCCAACGGAGAAATACGCGCCGGCGTGAATGTTGACGCAGTCTGACATCTTTGCCCGATTATTGTTACGGGCATGACAGACACATATTCGCTCGATCGCCGCGCCCTGATCGCCGGGGGCGCCCTTCTCACCGCGGCCGCCGCCGCCCCCGCCAGCGCCGCCGTCCCGCTCAGCGACTTCTCGTTTCAGGAGGGGCGCTGGTCGGTGCATCATCGCAAGCTCCGCAAGCGGCTGGCCGGCAGCACCGACTGGAATGTCTTCACCGGCACCACCCATGCCGGGCCGCTGATGGGCGGGCTCGCTGGCTATGAGGACAATTTCCTCGACGACCCGGCCGGCCCCTATCGCGCCGAAGGGCTGCGCCGGCTCGATCCCAGGACCGGTCTGTGGTCGATCTGGTGGTGGGACGGGCGCTTCGCCGAGATCGAGCCGCCGGTCACCGGCCGGTTCGAGAAGGGCGTCGGCACCTTCTTCGGCGACAGCCTGCTCGACGGCAAGCCGATCCGTGTCCGCTACATCTGGGATATGCCGACCGCCGGCGTGCCGCGCTGGCAGCAGGCCTTTTCGCCCGATCAGGGGGCGAGCTGGGAAACCAATTGGTTCATGGAGTTTCGGCGATGATCGACCGGCGGCTGTTCATCGCCGGCGCCGCGGGGCTGGCGGCCACCCCGCTGCTCGCCGCGCCGGCCCCCGAACTTCGCGTATTCGAGCTGCGCCAATATACGCTGAAGGGCGGCACACGCGCGGCCTTCACCCGGCTATTCGAGACGCAATTCGTGACTTCGCAGGATGCGGTCGGCTGTCATGTACTGGCGGTGTTCCGCGATCTCGACGACCCCGATCGGTTCGTCTGGATGCGTGGCTTTGCCGATATGCCCGCGCGCAAGGCGGCGCTCGGCGCCTTTTATGCCGGCCCGGTATGGCAGGCGCATCGCAATGACGCCAATGCGATGATCGTCGACAGCGACAATGTGCTGTTGCTCACGCGTGTCGCCGGCGCGCTCGCGCCCAAGACATTGGGCGGCAAAGGCGTGGTCCGCATCGCGATCCACCGGTTGCGCGACGTCGATCCGGCGGCCTTCACCGCCTTCTTCGACGCCCGGATGCGGCCGGCGATCCGCGCGGCGGGCGGAGAAATGCTGGCGGCGCTTACCACCGAGACCGCCGCGAACAACTTCCCGCGCCTGCCGGTGCGCGAGCATGACGCAGCGTTCCTGTGGATCGCGCATTTCCCGGACGAAGCGCATGCGCGCGCGTTCGACGCGCGGTTCGGCGCGCGCAGCGGCTGGCGCGACGGGATCGCCGATGCGCTGCTCCCGGCGTTGATGCAGAAACCCGAAGTGCTCCGGCTCGTCCCGACCATTCTCATCCCCAATGCCTGAAGGAGATACAGATGCCCGCGATACTATTGGCCGCTTTGGCCGCCACGACCGCCGCGCTGCCCGCCGATCTGGCGCAGGCCGCCGCGGATTACGATCAGGCGCAAATGCATAATGACGGCGCCGCGCTGCACCGGCTGCTGGCCGACGATTACACGCTGGTCAACGGCGGCGCCGAGATATCGACCAAGGCCGAGTTCATCCGCGACTCGACCGCCCCGGGCTTCTCGCTCCAGCCGTTCGTCGTCGAACATGCGATCAACCGGGTGTGGCGTGACGGCGCGGTGCTTTCGGGCGAAGTGACGCTCCGCGGCACCGACGGCGGCAAGTCCTTCACCAGCCATATGCGCTTTGCCGATATCTGGGCGAAGCGCGACGGCCGGTGGCAGGTGATCTTCACCGAGGTGACGCGCTTTCCCGCCGCCGCCCAACCCTGAACGCGAGCCACGGCCCGGCGTGGAACAGGCTCATCAGCGCATACATTGCGGTCATCCCGCCGGTCGCGTCGGCGCCCATCGCCGAGCAGATCAGCGGGTCCGTGCCGTAAGCGAAGCTCAGCAGCGCCATCAGCGCAAACGTCGGGCTGGCCGCAAAGGCGAGCCAGCGCGACGCGCTCACGCCTTCACCGGCGCATCGGGATCGCGAAACGCCGCCTCGCCGGCATCCGACACTTCGACCCATTTCGGGTCCGGCTTGTCCTCCGCACCGTAATTGTCGTTCCAGTTCCACCATTTGTACGGCGGGCTTTGCGGATATCCGTCCGGCGAATCCTCCCACAATTCCTGCCGGCCGAGCGGGGTGAGATCGAGATAGCTCCACAACGAGCCCATCGCCTCGTCACCGCGATTGTCGATGAAATAGGTGCGATAGATCTTGGCGCCGTCGTGGATGAACACATTGTGCCCGTGCCATTCGTCGACCCCGAAATCCTGATCGAAGCTATCGGTGATCGTATACCAGGGGATCTGCTCCCACCCCATGCGCGCCTTGAGCCGTGCGATATCGGGCTGCGGCGCGCGCGAGGCATAGACCAGGGTGGTATCGCGCTGGTTGAGGTGAACCAGCTTCGAGACCTGATCGGCGCCGAGCGAACAGCCGCGGCACCCGTGATCGGGCCAGCCGAACACCTCCGGCTCGAAAAACGCGCGATAGACGATCAGCTGGCGCCGCCCCGCGAACAGATCGAGCAGGCTCGCCGCGCCATCGGGGCCGTCGAACACATAATCCTTGTCGACCGCCATCCACGGCATCCGCCGCCGGTCGGCCGCCAGCGCGTCGCGCGCGCGGACCAGCGCCTTTTCCTTCACCAGCATCGCATCGCGCGCCGCGCGCCACGCCTCGGGCGATACGACCGGCGGATGGTTTTCGGGCAGTTCCTGGCTCATGATCTCGCTCCTGCTTGGGCGATGGACGAAGGTATCAGGCCTGTTCGCCGGCAATCTCTCCGACGCGGGCGACGACGCCAACCCAGCCCCCGCTCATGTTGCGATAGGCGGTTTCGTTGCGCGGCAGCTCGAACCCGGAATGGACCACGCGCAGCCGGGTGCCGCCGTTGACCGGCTCGAGCGTCAGCGTCACCACCGTATCGAGCAGCGAGCCGTAACCCATGTTGGCGGCATGCCCGCCGCGCCAGCGATAGGCCAGCCGGCGATGCGGCTGCACCTCGATCACCTCGCAACGGATCGTCCCGTCCCATTCGCCCGCCGCGCTGGTCTGATAGGTAAAGTGATTGCCGACGACCGGCTCGAAGCCGACCGGGGTCATCCGCAGCCAGCGCGCGATCAGCTCGGGGTGGACCAGCGTCTTCCAGATCGTCTCGGGCGCGTGCGGGAATACCTCATCGACCGCGATCACCCGCGCCTCGGCCTGCACCATGCTGTCGGTCATTGATCGATCTCCTTGAGAAGCAGACGCAGATCGGCAAACCGATCGCGCCAGAAGGCGTCATAATGGCTGAGCCAGTCGAACAGCGGGGTCAGTCCCTCCGGCCGGGCGCGGTAGAACACCCTGCGCCCCTCGGGCCGCTCGGTCACCAGCCCCGCCTGTTTGAGCAATTTGAGATGCTGCGACACCGCGCCCTGCGTGACCCCGCTTTCGCGGGTCAGCTCGACGACGTTGAGCTCCGATCGCGCGACACGCTCGAACACCGCGCGCCGTGTCGGGTCCGAAAGGGCCCGGAGCACATTGTCGATTTGCGCCGATGGCATCATGCATTTTGATTAGCTTGTACTAATGCATTAGTCAATACTAATTATAGATCAGGCGGCGAATTGGCCACCGGAATCATCCGGTCCGCCGCAAAGCTGCCGATATCAGGTCGTAACGAACCCCTCGTTTCGGGTCGGCAAAAGGACGCAAGGGATGACGCTTCACACGTGGTGGCTGTTCACGGGCGCGGTGTTCCTGCTGTCAGGCACGCCCGGGCCGAACATGCTCCACATCCTGTCGCGCAGCGTGGAAATGGGGATGAAGCGCAGCATCGCGGCGATGGCCGGCTGCCTCGCGGCGGTCGTCACCGTCCTCGCCGCCTCGGCCGCGGGGCTGACGACCTTGCTGCTGGCGGTGCCCGGCGCCTTTGAGGTGCTGCGCTATGCCGGCGTCGCCTATCTGATCTATCTCGGCATCAAGGCGTGGCGCAGCGAGGCCAGCCCGATCGACGTGGGCAGCGACACGCTTCCCACGGCGGTATCGCCGGGCGGGCTGTTTCGCGGCGGCTTTGCGATCGGCATCAGCAATCCCAAGCTGATCCTGTTCGCCGCGGCGTTCCTGCCGCAATTCGTCACGCCGACCCAGCCGCAGGCGCCGCAATTCGCCATTCTGGTGCTGACCTTCGCCGCGGTGGAATGCGCGTGGTACGGCGTCTATGCCTTTGGCGGACATTCGCTGTCGCGCTATCTGAGCCGGCCCGCGATCAAGCGGTTGTTCAACCGCATCACGGGCGCAATCTTCGTCGGCTTCGGGCTGGCGCTGCTCAAGGTCAGGCCATCGTGACGCAGGCGCGCCAATAAGCGCCAGAAATCCGACGCTTCCTGCCGCGATCTGCTTGAACGTGGCGCGGCCTCCCGGCATGGTCACGGCATGAAGATCGCAGCCCTCGCTATCCTGCTCGTGGCCCTGCCGTGCGCCGCCTCCGCCAAGACCGCAAAGCATCACGCCGCCGCCCCCGCCGCGGCGGAGATCGTGCTGCCGTTCCAGCTCAACCGGGAAGGCTTCCCGCTGATCAAGGGCGCGGTGGACGGGAAACCGGGCGTCTTCCTGCTCGACACCGGCACTTACGATCGCTTCCTGTTCAACCGCAATTACGTCAAACTCGACAAGGGCGTGCAGGTCGGCGGCGACGATTCCGGGCCGGGGCAGTCGATCGTCCTGCGCCGCCACGCCGGCGCGCACAAAGTGGATCTCGCCGGCGTGCTCAAGGTTCCCGCCGCATCGGGCAACGGCAAGACGCCGGATGCCGCGCTGAGCATCGATGCGCGTCAGCAACAACAGGATATCGATCCGCGCTTCCTGGGCTGGCTCGGCTGGGGCTTCCTCAAGAAATATGTCACGACGATCGACTATCGTAAGCAAATCGTCCGCTTGGTGCCGCTGGCCAAGGCGCCGCCCTCCCCGCGGACGCGCGAGAGCATCGTGCTGTCCTTCCTCCCGTCGAGCCCGGTGCGCCCGTTCACCGCGAGCATCGGCGGCCATTCCACGCCCACCGTCATCCGCACGACCGGCTGGGACAGCCTGAACCTGCAACCCGCCAGCTGGAAGCGGATTGCCGCGTCGAAGGTGGTCAAGCCGCGGCCGGGCAAGGGCTGTGTTGCGGTGACGCCGGCGATCTTTGCCGGCAAGCATGTCGATCTGGTCGATCTTGAGCGCGGCGAACAGCAGGATGAGCGACTGATGCTGGGGATCGGCTTCCTGCCGCGTTTCACCAGCATCTGGGATCCGCGCATCGGCAAGGTCATCCTGACCCCCAACGGCGCCAGGCCGCCGCAGCGCAAGAGCTGCGCCTAGATCGATCGGCGCGCCTTCCGCCACAGCACAAGATCGAGGGAACGCGGTGCCTTAAACGGCGTTTCGTCGAGCGGCCGGGTGGCGTGAAGGGCCGTTTGTCTGGAGAGCAAGATGCCCGACACGCCCGCTATCGTTCTCGTCCACGGCTTTTGGGGCGGCGCCGCCCATTGGGCCAAGGCGATCGTCGACCTGACCCGGCTGGGATATACCGATCTCCACGCGGTGGAAAATCCGCTGACGTCGCTGGCCGGCGATGCCGAACGGACGCGCAAGATGGTCCGGCAGATCGCCGGCCCGGTGGTCCTGGTCGGGCATTCCTACGGCGGCGCGGTCATCACCGAAATGGGCGACCTGCCCAATGTGAAGGCGCTGGTCTATGTCGCGGCCTTTGCCCCCGATGCTGGCGAAAGCCCGGGCGGCATCAGCCAGACGATGCCGCCCGCGGCCTTTGCCAATATCGCGCCCGACAGCGACGGCTATCTGTGGATCAAGCCCGACAAGTTCCGCGAGAGTTTCTGTCAGGATCTCACCGCAGACGAAGCGCTGGTCATGGCGGTGACGCAAAAGGCGCCGCTCGGCAGCACCTTCGGCAATGCAATCACCGCGCCGGCGTGGCGCGCCAAGCCGTGCTGGTATCAGGTTTCCGGCGCCGACCGCATGATCGACCCGGCCAATGAGCGGATGATGGCCGCACGCATGAACCCGCAACGCACGATCACCCTCGATGCAAGCCACGCCTCGCTTGCGTCGCATCCGGCCGAGATCGCCGCGCTGATCGACGAGGCCGCCAGAAGCGCCTAGCGCGCCACGCCCTTCACCAGACGCGGCAGCGCGAGCCCCAGCGCCGTCGCGCGATAGACATAGCTTGCGAGCAAGGCGATCCACACCCCGGTATCGCCCTGCCCGCGGAGCAATGCATCGGTCGCGAGATACAGCGCGAGCGAAACGATCGCCGCGTTGCGCAAGGTGCGCCCGCGCGTCGCGCCGATGAAAATGCCGTCGAGCAGCCAGCTCGGCATCCCGAGCAGCGGCACCAGCGCGCAGAATGGCAGCATCGCCACCGCCTGCGCCTGCACCGCCGGATCGCGCGTGACGAATGTGATCAGCCACGGCCCGCTCGCCGCGATCCCGGCGGCGAACAGCAGCCCGCCGGCCAGCGAGAATTCGCCGGTCAGCCGCGCCGCGCGGAGCATGCCCGCGCGCGACCCTGCGCCGATCGCCGCGCCGACCCGCGCCTCGGCGGTGAAGGCGAAGCCGTCGAGCACGAAGGCGCTGATGCTGACGAACTGCATCAGCACATGATTGGCGGCGAGCGGCACCGCGCCGAGCCGCGCGCCGGCCCGCGCGAACCAGGTGAACAGCAGCAGCAACGCCACCGTGCGGATCATGATATCGGCGTTGACCGACAGGAGCCGCCGGAATGCGCCCGGCGCGAAGGTCACCTCCCGCCCGATGCGCCACCAGCCCGGCCCGAGCACATGCCGCGCCGCCCATAGCCCGCTCGCCAGCGCGACCCATTCGGCGATCGACGTGCCGATGCCCGCCCCCCACGGGCCGAGCTTGAACACCGCGACGAACAGCACATCGAGCAGGATATTGATGCCGTTGAACGCGATCTGACAAGCGAGCGCCAGCCGCGTCCGCCCCAGCCCGAGCAGCCAGCCGTTGAGCACGTAGAAACTCAATGCGGCGGGCGCGCCGAGAAAGCGCGCGGCGGTGAAGCTATGCGCGGCCTCCGCCGCATTGGCCGGCACATGCATCAGCGCGAGGGCCAGCGGCACGATGCCGGGCGAGAGCAACAGCAACGCCGCCCCCAGCCCGAAGCCGAGCAGCAGCGCCCGCACCAGCAAGGCGCGCAGTTCCTCTCCGCCGCCTGCGCCCAGCGCCTGCGCGGTCAGCCCGGTCACCCCCATCCGCAGGAAGCCGAAGGTCCAGAAGATCAGATTGACCGTGGTGACGCCGAGCGCGACCCCGGCCAGCATCGCGGCATCGCCGGTGCGCCCGATCACCGTCGCGTCGACCACGCCGACCAGCGGCACCAGCGCCTGACCGAGAATGATCGGCCACGCCTGGGTGAAGATATGGCGGCGAGTCAATTGTGTCATCGCGCGCGAAATCACACGGACCGGCGGATTGCGCTACTCCCGATCGGCGAAAATGCGGATCACGACCGAATCCGCCTAAGCGCCTGCGGCGGCTGGCCGAAATGGCGGACGAAGGCGCGGCGCATCCGTTCCGGGTCACCGAACCCGGTAGCCACCGCGATCTGCTCGATCGGCGCGCGCGAACTTTCGACGCGTTCGCGCGCCGCCTCCAGCCGCAACCGCT
>JAFKLV010000263.1 GCA_017304125.1 Sphingomonadales bacterium | reverse complement strand
CGCCGGGATCGCCGCGGCATCGGTGACGTCGATCGGATGCGCCAGCGCGCGGCCGCCCGCGGCCGCGATGTCCGCCACCAGCGTGGTCAGCGCCGCCCCGCGCCGGGCGCACACCACGACCGCGGCGCCGGCCCCCGCCAGCGTCTGTGCGAAGCCGCGCCCCAGCCCTGCGCTCGCGCCGGTGACCAGCGCGACCTTGCCCGCCAGCATCGCGCTCATGCCGCCACCCCGAGCGTCAGGTGGCGCGTCAGGAAGGCGGCGACGCTGGCGTTGAACGCATCGTTGCGATCGCCCGCGACCATATGCCCCGCGTCGCGCACATCGGCGACTTCGAGCCACGGGACATCGGCCCTGAACGCCGCGACGCCCGCATCGCTCACCACTTCGCTTTTCAGTCCACGCACCAGCATCAACGGCACCTCCGGTTGTTGTGCCAGCGCCCTGGCAGAGCGCTGGATGATGGCATGATGCTCGGCCGCCGGCGTTGCGGTGGTGAGCGGATCCCAATGCCAATAGAGCCGCCCGTCGTCGCGCTGGCGCAGGTTGCGGAGCAGCCCGCTGGGGTCGCGCGGTCGCGGGCGGGCGGGGTTATAGGCGGCGACCGCGTCGGCCGCCTCATCAAGTGAAGCAAAGCCGGCCGGGTTGGCGCGCATGAAATCGACGATCCGCGCGATCCCGTCATGCTCCGGTTCGGGGACGATATCGACCAGCACCACCGCTGCCGGTGCAAGCCCCGACGCCACCGCGTGGATCGCGGTGGCGCCGCCCAGCGACGCGCCGACCAGCGCATAGGGCTGCGCCAGCGTCGCGACGATCGCGCGCAGATCGGCGACGCGATCGTCGAGCGCATAATCCGCGGTGGGAGACCAGTCGCTCTCGCCGTGCCCGCGCGCGTCATAGCTGATCACATGATAGCCGCGCCCGGCCAGCTCGCGCATCGCGCCCGACCAGCTATGCCGGGTCTGCCCGCCGCCGTGCAGCAACAGTACCGCGGGCGCGTTTGCCGGCCCCGCCACATCCGCAACCAGCCCGATGCCGTCGGCCGAGCGATAGCGTCGCTTCGTGCTCGCCATGCGCGATTCTCCTCTCGTCCGAAAAGATATCTAATGATGATAGATTATGCCATAAGTTTCACCCATGGCTATTCTAAACCCCATAGTCAGGCTAGCGTGAGGCAATGAGCAAACGGGCAGCAGCGAGCGGCGCGACAGCCGCCAATGACACGATCGCGCCGGAACAGGCCCGCGTCCCCAAGGCCGGGCGCCCGTCAAAGCCGCTGATTACGCGCCGCGCGGCGGCCGAAACCGCGCTGGCGCTGATCGATCGCGACGGGCTCGATGCGCTCAGCCTGCAGTCGGTGGCGCGCTCGATCGGGGTCAGCGCGCCGTCGCTCTATCATCATTTCAAGGACAAGGAGGAGCTGCTCACCCAGGTCGCGCGCTGCATGCTCGAGGAGATCAACCGCGAGCAGGAGCGCTGGTCCGACGATTGGGAGACGCGCACGATCGAGCTGAGCCTCGCGACCCGCCGGGTCGCGCTGCGCCACCCCAATGCCGCGCCGCTGGCGATGCGTTTCTTTCCGCGCAAGCTGATGCTGCCGGCTTATGAGCGGACGCTGATCGATTGCCCCTATCCGCCCGAGGCGCATGCCGTGCTGCTCGAGGTGATCGAGAAATTCACCTACGGCTCGTCCCTGTTCGCCGCCGCCGCCGAGGCGCATCACACCCCGGCGATGCCGACGGTCGATGCCGAGCATTTCCCCTATCTGCGCGAGGCGCTTGAGCGCGCGCCGGCAGACGACGAGCAGCTCTATGTGGCATCGCTGCGCGTCATCCTCGACGGTCTGCGCGCGCGATACGGCGCATAAAAGAAAGGGGCGCCGGCATGGCGCCCCCCGAAGGTCCGGCGGAGGGCCGGTTTAGAATTTGAAGCCGAGTTCGATGAAGATCTCGCGCGGATTTTCGACATAGGCATTGATGTCGGAGACATTGCCGACATGCGTGCCGGTGCCCGTCCCGCCGGTGAACGGAATATCGTTCGAGGTGATGACGACGAGCTGGTTGGTCAGGTTGCGGCCGATCACCGACAGCGTCCAGCGCTTGTCGGGGGCGATCAGCGCGATCGACGCGTCGAGCTTGGCGAAGCGATGCTGGATCGAATCCGGGCGCAAAGCGTCGGAGAAATTATAGCTCGACGAATAGCTGACATCGGCATTGGTGACGACGCGGTAGCCCGATGCGGTCACTGGCAGATCGAGCGTCGCGCCCGCCCGGCCGGAGAATTTCGGCGCCTTGGGCGCGGTGCGATTCTCGTAATTCTGCTTGGTATAGGCGCCGCTGACCGGATCGAAATCCTGGTTGCAGCCCTGTTCGATCGTCTGCCCCGAGAAGCATTGGCCGATGAAGTCATGATAGCGCGCGTCATTATAGGCGCCGGCGCCGTGCAGGCTGAACCCGCTGAGACCGGGCACGCGGAAGTTGAAATCGGCCTCGATGCCCTTGGTGACCAATTTGCCGGCATTGCCCGCGATCTCGCCGGTGGTGACGGGATCGAAGAACTGCACCTGCAGGTCCTTATAGGTGTAATCATAAGCAGTGAGGTTGAAGCTCAGCGCGCGATTGAACAGCAAAGTGCGCAGCCCGGCCTCGAAGCCCACCGCGCGTTCCGCGCCGAACCGCCCGCTGGCATCGGTCGCGCCGGGGATGAGCGATTGCGAGATATTGAAGCCGCCCGATTTGAAGCCCTGTTTATACGCGGCATAGATCGTGGTGTCGGCATTGGGCTTGTAGCGGATCGTCGCTTCGGGCGAGAGATTGGTGTCGCGATAGCGGTCGTCGATCCGCACATTGCCCGGAAAAACCGCCGCGAACGCGCTATAGGCGGGAAGCGACTGCTGATAGGAATTGCGCGATTCCAAGCTGTAGCGCGCGCCGCCCGAAATCTCGATCTTGTCGAGATTGAGCGTCCCCTGAAGGAAGCCCGACATTGAGTCGCTGTGGAACCCGTCGTTGCGCTTGAACGTGACGAAGGTGCCAGACACGCCGTCATCGGGGACGGGGAAGATATAGGCATCGGTGTTGAAGATCAGATCGCCATGGGCGTAGAATAGACCGGCGAGCAGGTTGAATGGCCCGTCGAACTTCGACTGGAAACGCAGCTCCTCGGAATATTGAACGAAGTCGGTCTTTTCGGAAAAGCCCGCGGGATAGGCTTCGCCCGACACATTGTTCAGATCATATTGCCGGAAGTGATAGAAGCCGGTGATCGACGTCACGTCGAACGGGTCGCTGGTGATATTGCCGGTCAGCACCGCATATTGCGAGGTGAAATCGCCGTACATATGGCCGTCGCGCGCCCAGCGATAATTGGCCTGCGCCACCTGGATCGGGATGCCAGACTGATCCGAGCGCCCGTTGACCCGGCAATCGGCATTGGGGCTGGGCGGAATGCCATTGGCCGAGGCGGGAACCGTCCGCCCGCCGCCGCACAGCCGCTCCTGATCGTCGGTTGGGCCGCCGTCCTGCACATTGGCATAGCCGCCCTTCAATTCGAAATGCACCGTGTCGCTCGGCGTCCAGTCGATCGTGCCGCGTACCCCGATCGTCTCGGCAAAGCCGCGATAGGCCGAATTGCGGAACCGCTCCTGTCCGGGAATGTAATTGGTATAGGTCGGCGCGGCGGTGTTGGTGAACGCGCCCTCGCTGTTCGAATAGCGCCCGGCGATACGCGCCTTCAGCGTGTCGCTGATCGGGCCGGAGATATAGGCTTCGACATATTTCTCCTTGGCCTCGATGCCATAGCCCCCCTTGATCCCGGCCTCGAAATGATCGGTCGGGCCGTTGCTGGTGATGCTGATCAGCCCGCCGGTGGTGTTCTTGCCGAAGAACAGCGCCTGCGGCCCCTTGAGCACCTCGACGCGCTGGATGTCGAATTGCGGCAGCGCGATGTCGCGCCCGCGGCTCAACGGCAGCCCGTCCATCACGAACGATACCGACTGATCGAACCCGGCGCTGAGCGCGGTCGATCCGACGCCGCGCAGGAAGATGCTGGCGGCGGACCCTGACGATGCCTTGCCCGCGACGAGCGAGGGCACCTGCGTCGCAAGGTCCGAGACCGTCGTGACCTGATATTGCGCGAGCTTCTCGCCCGACACCGCAGTGATCGCGACCGGCGAGTCGAGCAATCGTTCGTCGCGCCGCCGCGCCGAAACGATGATGTCGTCCATCGTCGTTGCGCCGGTCTGCGGGGCGGGGGCGGTGGTCGGCGGCGCTTGCGGCGGCGTCTGATCGGCGGTCTGCGCGGTCGCCGCGAACGGCGACAGCGCAGTGGTGGAAAGCGCGACGAGCGCGAGTTTGATGGTGCGGGCCATAACCTTCGCATCCTCCCTAGAAATCGCTGCGCGATCTTTGTCGCGTCATGCCGTCGCCACGCTCGGCGACCCCCAAATGCTCTGTCTTCTCAAATCTAATGTCAATAGATAAAAATCGCCGACGCGCGGTTCAGCCGTTCGCGGCGAGGATCAGATCGGCCGCGCGCCACGCCATCGCCATCGTCGGGCCCTGGGTATTTCCCGCCGGAATCAATGGCATGACCGAGGTGTCGATGATGCGTAATGCGGAGACGCCGCGCACGTTGAGCTGCGGGTCGATCACCGAAGCATCGTCCTTGCCCATCCGGCAACTGCCGACGGCGTGATAGCCGCAGGTGCCGAAACGATCATAGGCCTCGAGAATCTGCGCATCGCTGGCGACCGCGGCGCCGGGCATGGTTTCCTCGCCGACCAGTTCGCCGAGCGGCGCCTGGCGGACATAATCGCGAATCACGCGAACCGCCCCGATCATCGACTGGCGATCGGCGTCGCTGGCGCGATAATTGGGCTGGAAGCTCGCCGCCGCATCGGGATCGCGCGTCGCGATATGGATGCTGCCGCGCGAGGTCGGGCGCAGCGGATAGACGACCACGCTCATCCCCGGAAAGCGTTCGACATCCTGCCGCTGCTTCGCGAAATCGAACGAGAAGGGCGCGACCAGCACCTGCGCATCGGGCCGGTTGAGCCCCGGCCGCGTGCGAAACCACCCGCCGATCTCATAGGCGGCGGCCGACATCGGCCCGCCGCGCGTCAGATAGTAACGCACGGTCGCGCGGAGCAGCCGCCAGCCGTGGAATTGCTTGTTCTGCGAAAGATCGCGGGTGAGCTTCCACTGCATGATCAGCCCGCGATGCTCGATCAGCCCTTCGCCGACTTCGGGATTATCGTGGACCAGCGGGATGCCGAGCTCCGCGAGTCGCCGCGCGTCGCCGATGCCGGATCGTTCGAGGATGCCGGGGGTCGCCAGCGCGCCGCCGCACAGGATCACCTCGCGCGCCGCGCCGATCGTCTCGCGCCGGCCGCCGCGCAGCAGCTCGACCCCGCTGGCGCGCTGGCCGTCGAAGATGACGCGATCCACCGTGCAATCGGTCAGCACGGTCAGATTGGCGCGCCGCTCGGCCGGGCGCAGGAAGGCGGTCGCCGCGCTCTGCCGCTTGCCGCCGGCGATCGTGCGCGGGGCATAGCCGATCCCGTCGTCGTTGTCGGGAATGTTCACGTCCTGTTTGCGCGGCCAGCCCATTGCCTCGCCGGCGCGGATCTGCGCCTCGGACAAGGCGTCACGCAGCGTCGGCATCGTCACCCTGAGCGGCCCGCTCGCGCCGCGCGTCGGGGCGGCGCCGAGTTCGTGGTGTTCGAGCGCGGCATAGGCCGCGCCGATATGCTCCCAATTCCAGTCGTCGCTGGTCAGTTCGGCGAGCGCGTCGAAATCGGCCGGCTGGCCGCGCACCCACATCATCCCGTTGATCGAGCTCGATCCGCCGAGCACGCGCCCGCGCACCCACATTTCGGATTGGCCGGCGGTGCTCGCCTCGGGCTGGCTGGCATGCGCCCAGAGATGTTTGGGATCGGCCATCACCTTCGCCAGCCCCTTGGGCATCGCGATGAACGGATGGGTATCGCGCGGCCCGGCCTCGATCACGCAGACCCGGTTCGCCGGGTCTTCGCTCAGGCGATAGGCCAGCACGCACCCCGCTGCGCCCGCACCGACGATGATGTAATCGTAGCGCTCCACCTGGCTCTCCTCGCATGTCCGGCGGCGCGTCGCCGCTCAATCTATGAATGATAGATAAACGGAGATGCGGCGCCGAAACAATAGCGCGGCGCACCCCGCTCGAAAAAAATCTATTGTCATTAGATAAAAGCTTCCGTAGCTTTGCGTCGCAGAAGCGCGGTGGATCGGAACCGCCGGACGGAGAGGAACGGATGGCGCAGACCTTGCCGGGGGCGATCGCATGGTGGGCGCGGATGCGCGGAGACCAGCCGGCGGTCCATCTCGACGGCGATATTTTGACCTATGCCGCATGGCATGGCTGGGCGGGGCGGATTGCCGCGCGGCTGATCGCCGACGGCCTGCGCCCCGGCGATCGCGTCGCGATCTGCTCGACCAACAGCATGGCCTATGTCGCGCTGATCCTCGGGGTGATCCGCGCCGGCGGCATCGTTAGCCCGGTCAATTTTCGCTACACCGCGCGCGAGATCGCCGAATTGTGCGAGACGACCGAGCCGCGTTTCGCCTTCGCCGCGCCCGCGCAGAGCGAGCAGGTGCGCGCCGCCGGCCTGTCGCCGCGCGCGATGGCGGAGATCGCCGATCTGCGCGACGGCGCCCCGGTCACTCCCGCGCACGATCCCGATCCCGACGCGCCGGTGGTGATCATCGCCACCTCGGGCTCGACCGCCAGGCCCAAGGGGGTGGTGTTCACCAACCGCTCGATGACCGCTTATGCCGCGAGCTGGGCGGTCGAGGAGACCGCCTCGGCGGCCGGCGCGCGCGTCATCAGCCTGGCGCCGCTCAACACCTCCGCCGGGTTCGTCCAGCTGCTCCATTATGCGACGCAGGGCTGCACGCTCTACATGATGCCGCATTTCTCCGCGATCGAGGCGCTGCGTCTGATCGAGCGCGAGCGGATCACCTGTTTCGGCGCGGTGACGGCATTCTTCGAATTCATCGCCGCGCTGCCCGAATTCGCCGATGCCGATCTGTCGTCGATCCGGCTGGCGACCGCCGGCGGCGCGCGGGTCAGCCGGCAATTGCTCGAAACCTATCAGGCGAAGGGCGTCACGATCCGCCAGATCTACGGCCAGACCGAAATCGGCGGCAATGCGACGATGATGCCCGAGCATCTCGCGATGGATGCGCCGGAGAAATGCGGCTGGGGCGGGGTGTTCATGGACCTGCGCGTCGTGCGTTCCGACGGCAGCGATTGCGCGCCGGGCGAGGCGGGCGAGATCCTGATGCGCTCGCCGGGGATGATGCAAGGCTATTGGCGCAACCCGGAGGAGACCGCCAAGGCGATCCGCGACGGCTGGCTGCATTCGGGCGATATCGGCATGCTCGACGAACAGGGGCTGCTGACCTTCGTCGATCGGCTGAAGGATCTGATCATCTCGGGCGGGCTCAATATCTCCGCCGCCGAGGTGGAGCGGGTGGTGTGCGAATTTCCCGGCGTGGTCGAGGCGCTGGCGATCGCCGCGCCCGATCCGCGCTTCGGCGAGACGCCGTTCGTCGTCTATCACGGCCCGGCGGCGATCGATGTCGCGGCGCTGATCGCGCACTGCAACGCCAATCTCTCCGATTACAAGGTGCCGCGCTACGTGGTCTTTTCGGCCGAGCCCCTGCCGCGGCTCGCCACCGGCAAATTGTCCAAACCCGCAGTCCGCGAACGTTATGCCGGCGCGCATGAGCGCCTGGCGCGCGTGCGTTGAAGGAGGCCGATCGATGAACGCCGTCGCCCATCCCGTCGCCCCGGCGCTTGGCAATCCGCCGCCGCAGGTGCCCGACGATTTGATCTTCGATTTCGATATCTATGCCGATCCGCGCATCAGCGAGGATGTCCAGGGCAGCTATGCCGCCGCGCTGGCCGCCGCGCCCGACATTTTCTGGACGCGCGCGAACGGCGGGCATTGGATCGTAAAGTCGTTCGACGCGATCGGCGCGGTGGTCACCGATCCCGATCATTTCTCGGTGCGCGAGATGCAGATTCCGCGGGTCGAAAACCCGCCCTTCTTCATCCCGCTCAGCCTCGATCCGCCCGAGAACCTGCCCTATCGCCGCGCGATGACGCCGATGTTCGGCCCGGTGGCGATCAAGGCACTGGAGCCGCGCATCCGGCAATGGGCGGCAAAGTTCGTCACCGCCGTCGCCGACAAGGGGCGCTGCGATTTTCAGGGCGAGGTATCGAAAGTCTATCCGGTCAGCGTGTTCATGGAGCTGATGGGGATGGATCTCGCGCGGCTTCATGATTTCCGCGAACTGGCCGAGGCGTTCTTCGGCAATCAGAACAATGCCGCGGAAATGGCGCGCTTGTCGGGGCTGATCCTCGGCGAATTGAAGGCGCTGGTCGCGGAGAAGCGCGCGCATCCCGACGACAAATTGATGACGCATTTCATCAACGTCGATGTCGGCGATCGCACGATGAGCGAGGACGAAATCCTCGCGATGAGCTTCGTGCTGTTTCTCGGCGGGATGGATACCGTCACCAACGTCACCGGCTTCGCCTATCAGCAGCTCGCGCAAATGCCCGATGTTCAGGCGCGGCTCGCCGCCGATCCGGGGCTGATCCCGGCCTTCGTCGACGAGGCGATCCGGCTCTATGGCGTGGTCAACACCCCGCGGCTGGTGGTGAAACCGCAGCAGATCGGCACGGCGCATTTCCAGCCCGGCGAAATGGTGCTGTGCATCCTGTGCGTCGGCAGCCGCGATCCGGCGCGGTTCGATGCGCCCAACGCCTTCGATCTCGATCGCAAGCGCGCCGCACACCTCACCTTTTCGAGCGGACCGCATCTCTGCATCGGGCACGTCCTCGGTCGCGCGGAATTGCGCATCCTGACCGAAGAATGGGTGAAGCAGGTGCCCGCGTTCAGCGCGACGCCCGGCGAGCGCCACGTCTTCCGCACCGGCACGGTGATGGCGCTGGAAAATCTGCCGCTCGAATGGAGCGTCGCATGAACCGCGCGGACGGCGCCGATGCGCTTTATTGGGAAGGGCTGGCGGCGGGGCGGCTGATGCTGCCACGCTGCGACCAATGCCACCGCTGGATGTGGCCGGCCGGGCGGCGCTGCGGCGCGTGCGGCACGATCGGGGTGCAGTGGATCGAGCGGCCGATGAAGGCGCGGGTCTATTCATGGACGCGGACGTGGCATCGCTTCGGGCTGACCGAGGGGCTCGATCTGCCCTTCACCACGATCGTCGCCGAGGTGGAGGATTGCGCAGTGCGCCTGCTCGGCCGGCTCGACGATCCCGACCGGATCGACCCGGTGATCGGCGAGCCGCTGATCGGGAGGCCCGCCGAAACGATCGTCGGCGACGATCGCATCCCGACCATCTTGTGGAGCCGCGCGGCGTGAACCATCCCCTTTTCGGCACCACCGCGATCGCCGGGGTCGGCGTGCGCCAATATAAGCGCGGCGGCTCGCCGCTGCCCGAGCGCAGCGTGCTGGTCGAGGCGATCCTCGATGCCTGCGCGGAGGCGAATTTCCCCCCGGCCGATATCGACGGTTTCGTCTCTTATGGCGATGACAAGAACGAGCCGGTGCGGCTGATGCCCGAACTCGGCACGAAGGAATTGCGCTGGTCGGCGCAGGTGTGGGGTGGCGGCGGGGGCGGTATCGCCGGCGCGTTCGGCGTCGCGGCGAGCGCGATCCTCACCGGTCAGGCGAAGGCGGTGATCATCTTCCGCGCGCTGGTCGAAGGGGCGAGCGGGCGGCTGTCCGCCGCGGTGATGGCGCATCATCTCAACGATCATCTGCTCGCCGCCGGGATCGTCTCGCCGGCGCAGAATTGCGCGATCCGCGCCAATCGCTTGTTTGGTCGCTATGGCCTTAATCCGCGCATCGTCGAGGATCTGGTGCGCGCCTCCTATCATCACGGCAGCCGCAACCCCGACGCGGTGAGCTACGGCCAGCCGTTCGACGTCGAGAAGCTGCGCACCTCGCGCTGGATCGCCGAGCCGTTCCGTCTGTTCGATTGCAGCCGCGAAAATGACGGCGCCGGCGCTTTGCTGATGGTCTCGGCCGATCACGCGCGCGATCTCGCCCGGCCGCCGGTCTATCTGCTCGGCTGTGCGCAAGGCGCGGAGGCGGGATGGGGCGATTTGCTCGAAAACGACGCCGACGATCTCTATGCCACCGGCGGCTTCCGCCCGATCGCACGGCGGCTCTATGCCGAAACCGGGCTGGCGCCGGGCGATATCGATGTCGTCCAGCTTTACGAGAATTTCGACGCCCAAGGGGTGATGTCGCTGATCGACCACGGCTTTTGCGATTATGACAATGCCGCCGAGGTGATCCGGTTCGATAATCTGATCGCCGATGGCGGCAAGCTGCCGGTCAACACTGCCGGGGGTAATCTGGCGCAGGGTTTCATCCACGGCATCGGGCTGCCGATCGAGGCGGTGCGCCAGTTGCGTGGCGAGAGCAGCAACCCGGTTGCGGGCGCACGCACCTGTCTGCTCGCCGGCGGCCCGGGCGCGCCGACGGTCAGCTCGGCGATCTTCGCCAATCGCGTCTGATCGACCGATGGCGATAGCGGCTGACGGCAAGCCGATGCTGGCGGGGATCAAGGTCATCGACCTGACGAGCGTCGTGTTCGGGCCTTATTGCACCCAGATCCTCGCCGATCTGGGCGCCGAGGTGATCAAGGTCGAGGCGCCGGGTGCGGGGGATGCCTATCGCTGGTCGGGGAGGGCAGCGGTGACGCCCGGGATGAGCCCGGGGTTCATGGCGATCAACCGCGGCAAGCAATCGGTCGCGCTCGATCTCAAGAACCCTGATGATCTGGTTGCGATGAAGGCGCTGCTGCGCGAGGCCGATGTCTTCGTGCTCAACGTCCGTGGCAAGGCGGTCGAGCGGCTCGGGCTCGATTATGAGATGGTAAAGGCGCTCAACCCGGAAATCATCTACGCGCATTGCGTCGGTTTCGGGCAGGACGGACCTTATGCCGATTTGCAGGCCTATGACGATGTTATCCAGGCGGCGACCGGCACCGCGACCTTGCTCCCGCGCGTCGATGGCGACCCACGCGCGCGCTATCTGCCGTCGCTGATCGCCGACAAAGTGGCGGGGCTGCACGGCGCTTATGCAGTGCTTGCCGCGATCGTTCACAAGCTGCGCACCGGCGAGGGGCAGAAGATCGAAATCCCGATGTTCGAGGCGTTCACCCATTTCATGATGCTCGAGCATCTTGCCGGGCTGACCTTCGACCCACCCAACGCGCCGGCCGGCTATTCCCGGCAGCTCGATCCCGATCGCCAGCCATTTCCCACGGTCGACGGCTTCATCAGTATTGTCTTATACAATGATCAGGCTTGGCCGATCGTATTCGAAATTCTCGATCACTCGTCCTTTCTCCAGGACGAGCGTTTCTCTACACGAAAGCTGCGCGTGAAGAACATGGCGTTGATGTATCAGGAGATCGCGCGGCTCACACCTGGCTTTACGACCGCCGAACTCTTGACGCGCTGTCATGCCGCGCAAATTCCGGCGCAGGCCGTGCGCGATCTCGGCGATATCATGCAGGATCCGCATCTCGTCGCGACCGGTTTTTTCTCGCGCGAGGAGCATCCGAGCGAGGGCGGATATTTCGCCATGGCCGCGCCAGTGCGTTTCGCCGCGCATGCCGATGCATCAGCCCGCCCCGCGCCGCTACTCGGCGAGCAGACCGATCGATTGCGGCCCGCAATCAGCGACTAACCGGTCCCCCCGGTTCAGAATCTTCAGCGCTTAGACAAACACTTAGAGCGTCGTGCGCTAAATATGATCCACCCCGGCCTGCGCCGGGGTGGTGCCCTCCTTGTGTCCCCGCGAAGGCGGGGACCCAGACTGGGCTCCCGCCTTCGCGGGAGCACAAGGAGAGTTCGATATGACCCCGATTGAACGCATAATGCTCTAGCGGGGCACTCCCCCGCCGCCTTGGCGCGCGCTGCCCGCCCGATCCGCCTAAACCTTACGGCATTAAATTTACGATTGACTCGAAATCTAATGACTATAGATAAAAGCGCAGCGGGCGCCGGGAATCGTGCCCGATCATCGATAAGGAGAGGGGCATGAGCCGCAAGGCTTCGCGGAAGGCTGTTTGCTGCGCTGAATTGGCATCGGTTATCGCATTGGCGCTGGCGGCGACGCCGGCGATCGCAGCGCCGGATGGGCCCCCCGCTTCTGCCCCGCAACAGCCGGCCGTCACGCCGGCGCAGCCCTCCGACGCCGAGATCACCGTCACCGCGCGGCGTCGCGATGAGCGGCTGATCGATGCGCCGGTCGCGATCACCGCTTTGGGTGGCGCCGCGCTCGACAAATATGCCGTGACCAGCTTCAGCGATATGGCCTCTTTGGTGCCGACGATGGTCGCGGGGCGCTCGGCATCGGGGTCGTCGGCCAGCATCTTCCTGCGCGGCGTCGGCTCGACCTCGCTTAGCGCGGGCTTCGACCAGTCGGTCTCCTTCGTCATTGACGGCATGCCGATGAGCCGCGGGCGTGAGATCGGGCTCAGCCAATATGACGTATCGCGCGTCGAGGTGATGAAGGGGCCGCAGGCGCTGTTCTTCGGCAAGAACGCCACCGGTGGCCTGATCGCGGTGACCACCAATAGCCCGCACGATTATTTCGAAGCCGGGCTCAAGGCGGGCTATGGCTTTGCCGCGAAAGACAAATATACCGAGGGCTATATTTCCGGCCCGCTGGCCGAGGGGCTGCGCGCGCGGCTCGCCTTCCATGTGTCGGACAGCGAAGGAGCGTTCACCAACACCGCCGCGCCGACCTATATCGATCCGCTGGGGATGGAACGCCACCGCAACAGCAAATATCGCGGCGGCGCGCGGACGCTGAGCGGGCGCGGCACGATCGAATGGGATCCGATCAGCAACCTGACGATCCAATTGAAGGGCGGCTATACCGATACGCAGGACGGCGGCCCGACCGATCTGATCGAGCGCGTCTGCGGCGGTGGGCGCACCACGCCCTTTGCCGCGAACGGCATCCCGCCGAGCCCCAATGCCGATTGCACGATCAACGGCCGATCGGACAGTTCCTCGCTGCCGGTCGCGGTGGCCGAGGCCAATTATCGCTACGCCGGCGACGGGCGGATGTATTCGCACCTCAAATCGGGGTTCGGCGTGCTGACCGCGACGCTCAAGAGCGATGTGTTCGACGTCACCTCGATCACGTCCTATTATCAATTCACCCAGACCGATCTCAACAATGTCTCGGGCGAGGCCTATCCGGCGAGCTTCTCGCAGCTCGCCGAATATAAGCAGATCGCC
>JAFKLV010000523.1 GCA_017304125.1 Sphingomonadales bacterium | reverse complement strand
CGCCGGCCGCGTGCCGGCGCCGGCGTTGACGATATGGCCGTCGGCGATGTGGCCCAGCTCGTGCGCGATCACGCCCTGCACCTGATTGGCATTGTCCGCCTGCTGGATCAGCCCGCTATGGATATAGACGACCTGCCCGCCGACGACGAAGGCGTTGATTGAATCGTCGTTGACCAGCGCGAATTGCACGTCGCGCGGATTGAGCCCGGCCGCTTTGACCAGCGGCGCGGACATGTCGTGGAACAGCGCCTCGGTCTCGGCGTCGCGCAGCAGCGACTGCGCATGGGCGGGTTGCGCCCAGATCAGGACTGCGGTGACGACGGCGGCGAGCGTTTTCTTCATTGGACGATCGCCGCGCGCGCAACCGTCACCCCGGCCATGAGCCGGGGCCGATTGTGCCTCAGGCTCAGCGGCCCGACCCCCTTGCCCCGCGCCTGCCTCCCGATGGACCCTGGCTCAAGGCCAGGGTGACGGGGGAGGTGGGGCAGCCCGAGCGAAACGCGCGGGGTTCCACAGGCAACAGCGCTATGCTTCATCGGATCGACGTCTTCTTCGCGCATGGCCCGGACAGGGGCGGTGGTGGCCGGGTTTGTGAGGGGTTCGCGATGAACCCCTGCTGAAACCCGGCCACGCATCGGTCAGGCGCCGAACGTCCGCTGCCACCAGCCGCGGCGCGGGCCGCCGGCGGGCGCGTCATTCGCCGCTTCCGGTCCGGCGTCTTCCTCGGCTGCGCCAGCGGCGTCGGCTGCTTCGGCCGGCGCTGCTTCGGCGACATCCGCCTTCTTGCGGCGCGTGCGCTTCGGCTTGGCCGGCGCTTCGACCGCTTCGACCGCTTCGACCGGTGCCGCTGCGGGGGCCGGGGCGGCCTCCGGTGCGGCGGCATCGGCCTTCTTGCGACGGGTGCGCTTCGGCTTCGGCGCCGCTTCCTCGGCGGCCTCGACCGGGGCCGGAGCCTCGATCACGGGCGCTTCGGCTGCCGGTGCTGCGGCGGCGGTTTCGGCCTTGGTGCGGGCGCGCGGACGGCGGCGCGTCTTGGGCGCCGGTTCGGCTTCGACCTCGGCCACTTCCTCGACCACCGGCTCGGCGACCGTCGCTACGACGGCTGCTTCCTCAGCGCCTTCGACGGTCGCGTCGGCGCCACCACGGCTGCGACCGCGACGGCCACGCCGGTTGCGGCGACGCCCGCCTTCGCGCTCGCCCTGCGCTTCGCCCTCGGCGTGCGTCTCGGCCTGCACCTCGACCTCGGCGTCTTCCTCGGCGCCCTCATCGCCCTCGGC
>JAFKLV010000262.1 GCA_017304125.1 Sphingomonadales bacterium | reverse complement strand
GAAAGGACGGCCGCATGCGCTGCCGCAAGCCGGATGGAACGACCGGGCTGCTGATCGGCGGCGCGGCGGGCGCCTTACTCGGCCGCACGATCGACACCCGTGGCGACCGCACGCTTGGGACGTTGGGCGGCGCAGCGGTCGGTGCGCTGGCGGGCCGGGCGATCGAGCGCTCGGGCAAGAAAGAATGCCGCTGACTTAATTTCGACGGGCGCGGCTCCTTTCGGCGTCGCGCCCGTTCTGCGATGATCGTCACCCACTCATCGCAGGAAGAAATCGATGCCCACCCACAGCGGATCCGCGCGTTACGAAGGCTTTGGCAAGGACGGCAAGGGGTTCGTCTCAACCCAGTCGGGCGTGCTGGCGGACAGCCCCTATGGCTTCGCCACGCGGTTCGAGGATGCCCCCGGCACCAACCCCGAGGAACTGATCGCCGCCGCACATGCGAGCTGCTTCACGATGGCGCTGAGCTTCGCGCTCGCCCGCGCCGGCTATAGCAAGGGGACGCTGGAGACCGAGGCCAAGGTGACGCTCGATCGTGACGGCGACGGCTTCTCGATCACCCGCTCGGCGCTCGATCTGCGCGCCAATGTGCCGGGAATTTCGGGCGAGGATTTCGCGCGCATCGCCAATGAGGCCAAGGCCGGCTGCCCGGTATCCAAGCTGATCAAGGCCGACATTACGCTGACCCATAGCCTCGCGGAATGACCCACCACATGCGGCGGAGATGATTTCATCTGTTACCATCTCCGCCGCTTTGCTATAGTGCCGCGATGGCTGACGCGAACCTTCTGACCCTGCCTCCGGGCGCCGCCGCCGATTGGACTGTACCGCAGAATTGGGCGCATTATACGCCCGAGGAACATGCCACCTGGGACCGGCTGTTCGCGCGCCAGGCGAAGATGCTGCCCGGCCGCGCCTCCGACGCCTATCTGCGCGGGCTCGACGTGCTCAAGCTGTCGCGCCCCGGCATTCCCGATTTCGAGGAATTGTCGGATCGGCTGATGAAGCTGACCGGCTGGCAGGTGGTCGCGGTGCCCGGGCTGGTGCCCGACGACGTGTTCTTCGACCATATGGCCAACCGCCGCTTCGTCGCGGGCAATTTCATCCGCCGGCCGGATCAGCTCGATTACCTCCAGGAACCCGATGTGTTCCACGACGTGTTCGGCCATGTGCCGATGCTCGCGGATCCGGTGTTCGCCGATTATCTCGTCGCCTACGGCAAGGGCGGGCAGCGCGCCTTGGGGCTCGATGCGCTCAAATATCTCGGGCGGCTGTACTGGTATACGGTCGAGTTCGGGCTGATCGCCGAGCCTGAGGGGATGCGCATCTATGGCGCGGGGATCGTCTCGAGCTATTCCGAGAGCCGCTTCGCGCTCGACGACGCCTCGCCCAACCGCATCGCCTTCGATCTCGCGCGGGTGATGCGCAGCGATTACCGGATCGACGATTTCCAGCAGAATTATTTCGTCATCCCAAGCTTCGACGAATTGCTGCGGGTGACGGTGGAGAGTGATTTCGCGCCGCTCTACGCCGCGCTCAAGCAGCAGAGCGACATTCCGATCGCGACATTGCTGCCCGAGGATGTGGTGTTCACGCGCGGCACGCAAGAATATGCGCTCGCCAAGGCGGCGGGCTGAGCTTTCCTCGCCGCCCCGGCCTTGAGCCGGGGTGACGGGGGAGCCTTACCGCCCGTCGGTCGCCCACCCTTCGCGGTCGCCGTCGGTTGCCGCCGGTCGCGGCGTTTCCGGGGCGGTGAGGCGCAGGATCGTCCAATCCCCCCGCACGTCGCGCGCGGCGAGTGCGCAGCCCTGCGCGCGATAGGCGTCGATCACCGTCTCGGCCTGATTGGTGAGCAGCCCGGCCAGCACGATCGTCGCATGCGGCCCGGCGATCGCTGCCACCTCGGGCGCCATCGCGACGAGCGGCCCGGCGAGGATATTGGCGATCAAAAGATCATAAGGTGCATGTTCAGCGATCGCCGGCGAGCGCGCGCCGTCCGCCACCACCAGCTCGATCGCGGCGACGTGATTGGTCGC
Source organism: Sphingomonadales bacterium (assembly GCA_017304125.1). GTDB lineage: Bacteria > Pseudomonadota > Alphaproteobacteria > Sphingomonadales > Sphingomonadaceae > Sphingomonas. The sequence goes on along the minus strand of JAFKLV010000262.1, from coordinate 11,460 downwards.
CATATTTTCTTCGGTCACCTCGATCGCGATCGGATCGATATCAGTCGCCATCACCTGCGCCGCGGGCCACAGATGCCGCGCCGCGAACGCCAGCAGCCCGGTCCCCGTGCCGAGATCGATGACATTGGCGAACCCCTGCCCGGCCAGCCCGTCGATCATCGCGAGGCAGCCCGCGGTGGTGTGGTGGTGCCCGGTGCCGAACGCCTGCCCGGCATCGATCAGGAAAGCGCGCTCGCCCTCCCCTACGGCCGCGGGATGCGCCGAGGTGTGGACGACGAACCGCCCCTCGTGAATCGGCTCCAGCCCGGCCTGGCTCATCGCCACCCAATCCTCAGCGCTAAGCGCCTCGATCACCGGCGCGACCCCCGCGGCGCTCGGCACCAACGCGCGCAGCGCGGCGAGCAGCGCGGCGTCGGGCTCGTTTTCGAGATAGGCGTCGAGCCGCCAGCGCTCGACATCATCCTCCACCTCTTCGGTGGTCATCAGCACCGCATCGATCGCCAGATCGCCCGCGGCGTCGATCGCCTCGGCCTCGGCGCGGGTGCAGGGCAAGGTCACCTTCCAGCTGTCAGGGACCAGAGTCGGCTCGGTGGGCGTGCTCGTCATCGCCGCGCCATAGCGGCGGCGCGCGCGTCAGGCCATGGCCGGGATCACACCGCGACCTTGCGTGCGAAATCCCCCGCGCTGCTCTTGAGCAACGCCAGCCGCGCCGAGAGCGAGGCGAAGCCGGTGCCGAACGCATCGATCTCCACCGCGACCGCCTCGGTATCCTCGCGAATCGCCGCGATCGTGCCCGACATCGAATCCGCCGCCAGCGCGGTCTCATCGACCGCCGCGGTGATCGCGGTGACAGTCTGCGCCTGTGCTTCCATCGCGTGGCGGATGCGGGTCGCCGAATCCTCGACCTCGGCCACCGTCGCACGGATGCTGGCGTTGGTTTCGACGGTGCTGCGCGTGGCGGACTGAATCGCGGCGATCTTGGCGGCGATATCGTCAGTGGCGCGTGCAGTCTGCCGCGCGAGGCTCTTCACTTCCTGGGCGACCACCGCGAAGCCGCGCCCCGCATCGCCCGCGCGCGCCGCCTCGATCGTGGCATTGAGCGCGAGCAAATTGGTCTGCCCGGCAATGTCGCGAATCAGCCCGAGGATCGATTCGATCGACTGGGCGTGATCGGACAGCAATTGCGACACCCCCACCGCCTCGCCGGCCTGCGCGCTGGCGCGATTGGCGACATCGGCCGCGACCTCGACCTCACCGCGCGCTTCCTCGATCGCGTGGATCAGCCCGGCAGCGGTCAGCGCCGCCTCACGCATCGCCACCGCGGATTGCTCGGCGGCGGCAGCGACTTCGCTCGCCTTGCCCAGCACCCCACGCGTGGAGGACGACGCCCCCGAAGCGAGCTGGCGCAGCGATCCCCATTCGGACGTGGCATTCTCGACCGTCGCGGCGATGCCGTCGTGAAATTCGTTCGCCAGCCGGTCGCGCGCGATCTTCGCGGCATATTCGAGATAGGCGGAGTAAATGGCGACGGTCACTTCGCATTCCAGCGCGGAGAGCCGCATCAACGTATCGATCATCCGCACGAGTCGCGGATCGTCACGCGACAGCCGCCGCATCAGCACGTCGAGCGCGGCGCGATCACTGGCGCTGATCATCGAGAGCAGCGCCGTCTTGGAAACGTCACCCGCGAAGGCGCTCGCCACCGAGCGTTCGATCGCCTCGATCCACTCCCAGCCCGCGGTATCGAGAAAGCGATTGCGCAGGAAGGTGACGCCCACCTCGATGCGATTGTCGAGCGTCCGCCAGGCGGATTTGTTGTCGAAGCAATGCTGCCACTGGTCCCAATAAGCCGCCGAAACCTCACGAATCTCGGGCTCGATCACCTCCCACACCTCGCCGCTGGCGGCGATCAGCGTGCCGTCGACGTCGAACACCCTGAGGCGGCTGGCGATATCGATCTTGGCGGCAATCGATCCGGGGGCAGGCAAGTCGGTATGCAAGGCTAGGCGCTCCATCCTTCGCGTCGCCCGTTGCGTTAACAACCATTGGTTAAACGACAGTTAGATACGCGGCATGCGTAGCAATCGACCTGCTCGCGCTTGCATCGCCGCGCTTCGCGTCTCATAGACCGCGCCGAACCGTCGGCTCATCGCAGGAACTTGCCCTTGGCCTCGAAACCCGCGCGTCCGCGCAGCCCGCATCTCTTCAGCGGCCCGCTCCAGATTCATTATCGCTGGAGCCCGGCCATGCTGGCCTCGATTCTCCACCGCGTCACCGGCGACGGTATGGCGACGGTCGGCACCATCCTGTTCGTCTGGTGGCTTGCCGCGCTCGCCGCCGGCGACAAGGCCTATGCCGTGTTCGTCGACGTCTTCACGACGGCGGATGGCAAGCTCAACGTGATCGGCTGGGTGATCGGCGTCGGCCTCAGCTTCTCGCTGTTCCAGCATATGATGAGCGGCATCCGCCATCTGGTGCTCGATACCGGCGCGGCGTTCGAGCTGAAGACCAACCGGCTGCTCGCGATCCTCACCTTCGTCGCCTCGACATTGCTGACGATCGCCTTCTGGCTCGTTCTCGTGGGGATCATCTAATGGGTACGGGAACCGAACTCGGCCGCGTTCGCGGGCTTGGCAGCGCGCATCACGGCCCGCTGCACTGGTGGCACCAGAAGCTGACGGCGGGCACCAACCTGCTGCTGATGGCGTGGCTGATGATCTCCATCGCGCGCATGCCGAGCCATGATTTCGGCAGCATGCACGCCTGGCTCGCCTCGGCATGGGTCGCGGTGCCGATGGTGCTGCTGATCGTCTCGGTCTTCTACCACTTTCGTCTCGGGCTTCAGGTGGTGATCGAGGATTATGCCCATGCGGAAAATCGCGTGGTGCTGATCGTCCTTCTCAACCTGTTCGTCGCGGTCACCGCGGGAACCGCGATCTTCTCGATCCTCAAGATCGCTTTCGGAGCTGCCGCCTGATGCCTGCCGCTTATCAGATCATCGATCACAGCTATGACGCGGTCGTCGTCGGCGCCGGCGGCTCGGGCCTTCGTGCGACGATGGGCATCGCCGAAAGCGGGCTCAAGACCGCCTGCATCACCAAGGTGTTCCCGACGCGCAGCCACACTGTCGCGGCGCAGGGCGGGATCGCCGCCAGCCTCGGCAACAATTCGCCCGACCATTGGTCGTGGCACATGTTCGATACCGTCAAGGGCTCCGACTGGCTCGGCGACCAGGACGCGATCGAATATATGGTGCGCGAGGCGCCGGCCGCGGTCTACGAGCTGGAGCACGCCGGCGTGCCGTTCAGCCGCAACGACAATGGCACGATCTACCAGCGCCCGTTCGGCGGCCATATGCAGAATATGGGCGAAGGCCCCCCGGTGCAGCGCACCTGCGCCGCCGCCGACCGTACCGGCCACGCCATGCTTCACGCGCTCTATCAGCAGAGCCTGAAATATGACGCGGACTTTTACGTCGAATATTTCGCGCTCGATCTGATCATGGAAAACGGCGCGTGCCGCGGCGTGGTTGCCTTGTGCATGGAAACCGGCGCGATCCACCGCTTCCGGTCGCATGCCGTGGTGCTCGCCACCGGCGGCGGCGGGCGCGTCTATCAGTCGGCCACCTCGGCGCATACCTGCACCGGCGACGGCAACGGCATGGCGCTGCGCGCCGGCCTTGCGCTGCAGGATATGGAATTCGTCCAGTTCCACCCGACCGGCATCTATGGCGCGGGCGTGCTGATCACCGAGGGCGCGCGCGGCGAAGGCGGCTATCTCACCAACAGCCAGGGCGAGCGCTTCATGGAGCGCTACGCCCCCAGCGCCAAGGATCTCGCCAGCCGCGACGTGGTGGCGCGCTCGATGGCGATGGAAATGCGCGAGGGCCGCGGCGTCGGGCCGCACGGCGAATATATCTACCTGCACCTCGACCATATCGATCCCAAGGTGCTGCACGAGCGGCTGCCGGGGATCACCGAGACGGGCAAGATCTTCGCGGGCGTCGATCTCACCCGCCAGCCGCTGCCCGTCACCCCGACCGTCCACTATAATATGGGCGGCATCCCGACCAATTATCACGGCGAAGTCGTCCAGCTGCGCGACGGCGATCCCGATTCGGTCGTCCCCGGCCTGTTCGCGGTCGGCGAGGCGGCGTGCGTATCGGTCCATGGCGCCAACCGCCTCGGCTCCAACTCGCTGATCGATCTCGTGGTGTTCGGCCGCGCGACCGGGCTGCGGCTCAAGGACACGCTCAAGCCCAACACGCCGCACAATCCGCTGCCCGCGGGTTCGGAGGAGCAGTCGCTGGCGCGGCTCGATCACTTCCGCAACGCCAAGGGCGGCACCCCCACCGCGCAGATCCGCAACGAGATGCAGCGCACGATGCAGCGGCATTGCGCGGTGTTCCGCGATTCGGCGCTGCTGGCCGAGGGCGTCCAGAAGATCGAGGCGGTCAACAAGGGGATGACCGATATCGGTATCACCGATCGCTCGCTGATCTGGAACACCGACCTCGTCGAGACGCTCGAGCTCGACAATCTGATCGGCCAGGCGGTCGTGACGATGAAGGGCGCGGACAATCGCAAGGAAAGCCGCGGCGCGCATATGCACGAGGATTTCCCCGATCGCGACGACGCCAATTGGATGAAGCACACCACCGCCACCTTCGAAGGCTGGGGCGGCAAGGGCGGCGCGACCAAGATCGATTATCGTCCGGTGCACGATTACACGCTCACCGACGACGTCGATTACATCAAGCCGAAGAAGCGCGTTTACTGATGCCCGGACCGCGCGGGGAGCGATCCCCGCGCGGCGCCTGCCCTAGCGCTCGATCTTCACGCCCAGCGTGATCGTCGCGGGGCGCAGCGGCGTGCGCTGATCGCGGTTGGCGAGCGTGAAGGGATTGCCGAACGCAAAACGATTGCCGCGGCTGTCGGTGATATTGTCCGCCGCCAGCCACAGCGTCAGATCACGCCGGGTCCATTCGGTCCGCGCCGAGACGACCGCATAGCGCCCTTGCTCGATATCGAGATAATGGCCGGTGCCGAGCACCGAGCGGCCGATATAGTCCACCGCACCGCTAACCCGCATCGCCCCGCCAAACGCGCTCCAGCTATAATTGGCCCCGGCGTGCGCGCTGAACGGCGGCGTATTGGGCAAGCGCCGGTTGTCGGTGGGCGAGGTCGACGCCAGCGGCCCGTTGACGCTGTTGACGGTATACAGCGCCGACAGATCGAACCGCAGCGGCGCCACCGGCACCCAGCTCGCGCTGACTTCCGCGGTCAGGATCCGCGCATCGCCGATATTGGCGGTATAGGGCTGGCCGCGGCGATCGATCAGATCCGCCTGAATGTCGCGCCACCGGGCGTAAGACAGCGCCGCGCCGAAATCGACGCCGGTGGGGCCTTCGCGCAGATGGCGCACCCCCACCTCGCCCATCCCGATCGAATCGGATTTGAACTCCGCAACGCGCCCGACGCCGCGCGCCACCGCAAGGCCGCCGGTGCGGAAGCCCGATTGATAGCGCGCATAGACCGACAGGCGCGGCGCCAGTTGCCACGACACGGCCAACGTCGGGTCGACGCGCCGCGTCATCCGCCCGCGCACCAGATCGCCCGCGCGCGGCTTGACCGAGGGCGAGCCGTCGACCCGCGCCTGCGTCGCGCGTAACCCGAGCGTGACCGACAGGCGATGCGTCAACGGCTCGGTGAACTCGCTGAACAGCGACAGATTCTGCGACACGTTGGTAACGCCGATGATCTCGATCGGGTCGCTCGCCGGGCCGAGCAGACGGTTGAGCACGTCGCGGTTGTGCAACATCGCCACGCCGACCACCCAGGATTGCCCGTCCTCACGCGACCGGCTCAGGCGGAATTCCTGCGTCCACAACAGGTTCGACCGAACCGTATTATAGGCGACGCTCTTGCCCGAACCGGGCGGGGTCGCGTCGAACCAATCGTCGGCGTCATTCTGGCTGACCCCGCTGACCGAGACGAATTCGAGCCCGCTCTCCCAGCGTTTGCGGATATGCACCCGCCCGAGCACGATGCTGTTCCAATACGGCTGCGCGATCCGCGCCGAGCGGATCAGCCCGTCCCCACCCGAATCGATATATTGCGCGTCGCTGGCGGAATTACGCTGGCCGAGCACGCTGGCGTCGACCTGCCATCCGTCGCCCGCCTCGACCCGCACCGCGCCGCGCCCACCGACGCGATCGAGATCGTTGATCGCGCGCCGGCCGAGCATCCGGTCGTCGATATAGCCGCCTTCATGCGCACGATAGCCGACCAGCCGCACCGCCGCGGTGTCGCCGGCGATCGGCAGGTTGACGAAGCCCGACACATCGCCGCCCGGCCCACCGTCCGCGGTCGCGCTGGCGCTCGCGGTGAGCCCGGCGTGGAAAACCCCCGGCTGCGCGGGATTGGGGATGATGCGCACGATCCCGCCGATCGCGCCGGCGCCATAGAGCGTGCCCTGCGGCCCCTCCATCACCTCGACGCCGCGGACGTCGACCAGCGCCAGCCCGGGCTCCGGGGTCGAATAATTCATCTGGACGTCGTCGAGATAATAGCTCGTCGTCGCCTGGGTGGCGCCGTCGAAGCTGCTGTCGGCGATGCCGCGAATGAAGAGCTTGTCGCGCCCTACCCCCAGCGCGGTGGCCTGCAGCACCGGGATCGAGCGCGCGGCATCGGCGATGCTCGAAGTAACGCCGGTCGCGGCATCGGCATGCGGCACGACCGAGGTGATCGAGGCGGGAAAGCGCAACAGCGGCACATGCTGCTTGCTGGCGGTGACGATCACATCGGCGGCATCGCTCGGTTGCGGCGACGGGGCCGGCGGCACGGGTGCGGCTCGGCTCGGGGCGACGCGCACGATGCGATAGCCGTGCGGGGCGATTCGCTCGGCGCGATAGCCGGTGCCGTGCAACATGCGCCGCAGCGCCGCCGCCAGCGGCAGACCGGCCGGCGGCAGATGGACGCGGATCGCGCGCAGCCCGGGTTCAAGACTGACGACCTCCTCCCCGCTACGCGCGGCGAGCTGGAGCAAGGCGGCCTGCAAGGTGATGTCGCCGCCGGTCTCGGTGGCGGCGATCGGGGTGGTGGCGACAAAGGCGGCGGCGAGCGCCGCCGCGGCTAGGCTAGCGCGCAGGATCGGTCGACGGTGCGATGATCCAATCAACCCCCTCATTCGACACGCGCATTCCCGTCAGCCTTGCGAGATGCGCCATGTCGCGCGACGTGTCCCCCGTCAATCGGATCACGCCGGTAAACGGCATCGTCGCCACCCGCTGATCGACGCGAACGTCGCGTCCGACCACCAGCGCGATCGTCTCCGCGGCCACCGCGATCGGCTGGCCGGTGAAGGTCAGCGTCCGCGTCCGATCCGCGTCGATGTGCGAACGGACGACGCGATTGCCCGGCAACACGCTCAGCGCATCGCCCGCCACCAGCTCGATCCGGCTGTCGCGCGGGTCGAACAGCACCGCCCCCTCGGTGACGCTGACATCGACCCCGCGGGAATCGCGCGTCACCGCAAAGACGGTGCCGACATCCTGAATCTCCCACGCCCCGGCATGTACCGTGAAGGGCCGATCGGCATCATGCGTCACCCGGAAGGTCGCCCGACCATTTTCCAGCGTCGCACTGCGCGCGCCGGTGGTGACCCGCGCGCCCGTCGCCAGCGCGATCTGCGTGCCGTCGCCCAGCGTCAGCGAGCGCGGCGCGCCGGCCGCAATCGTCACCGGCGCCGGAGACTGAAGCCCCGCCTCGCGCAACCCGACCGCCCCGGCGATCGCCGCCGCCAGCGCACCCGCTGCCAGCGCGACGCCGCGACCGCGCCGCCACCAACGGACCGGCGCCTCATCGTCATTCGCGGCGATCGGCGCCACGGTCGCGGCATGCCGCTCAGCATCCGACAGGCTCACAATGTCATAGGCGCGGGCGTGCGCGGCATCGGCCTCCAGCCAGTCGGCGAACGCCGCCCAGTCGGCCGCGTCCATCGTTTCCTGACGCAGATGCCAGGCGATCGCCGCGTCGAGCACGGCCGGATCGATGTGCGTGGCGATGTCAGTCATCGTCCCCTCCATCCGCCAGCGCATGCAGCCGGCGATAGGCGCGCTGGAGCAGCTTCTCCACCGCACTGACCGATATGTCGAGCCGCGCGGCGATCTCGCGCTGCGGCACCTGATCGATGCGAAACAGTCGATAGGCGATGCGCATCCGCTCGGGCATCGCCGCGATCACCGTATCCGCGTGCCGCAGCGCATCGCGCGCCAGCAATTCGCGCTCCGGCGAGGGCCGGTCGATCGCCACGTCGCCCGATGCCGCCCAATCGGTTTCCAGCATTGCGCGGCGCTGCGCCGCGATCCGTCGATCGGTCGCCAGATTGTTCGCCATGCGCATCAGATAGGCGGCGGGGTTGATCAGCTCCGGCTGCGGATTGGCCGCGACGCGCAGCCACAGATCCTGCAACGCATCCTCCGCGTCCGCCGCGCTGCCAAGGCGCGCCGCCAGCAGCCGCAACAGCGGCGCGCGCTGCTCGTGCCACGCGGCGGCAAGCGCCGGCGCCGCCATCACCTGCGCTTCCGCGGTGTCGACGCGCACGAACGATCATCCGCCGAAGTCCAACCCATAATCGCGAGCAATGTCCGCGATCCGCATCCGGTGCAAGGCCGAGGCTTCGCGCAACCGTGCAGACGCGATCGCATCCCCCGGCAATTCGCCCGCGCCCGGATGGCACATGATCAGATGCACAGCGCCCGGCCGGCGCAGGAAGCTGGGGAAGACGCGCTCATAGTCGCTGTTGAAATCATAATGGCCGGCAAAGCTGCTGTTGCAGGCCAGCCCGCGCTGCGCCGCCGCCCGACGCAGCCCGCGCGCATGATAGGCGCTGCCGATCGCCTTGCCGCGATACGGGCGCGCGGCGATCGCGCTCATCCGATCGCCGCAATCGCGAATCCACGCCGCCGGCGCATGCATCGCCACCGTATCGAGGAACAGCCGCCGGATCCCCGGCAGCACATGCGCATGCTGATGCGCGTCGACGAAATCCGGCATCCGGCCGGTCGCGCGCCGAAAGGCGCGGAACTGCGCGGCGATCTCGCCCTCGATTTCCTCCAGCGGCAGATTGCCCTTCATCGCCGCCACCGTCAGCGGGTCGATCTCGGGCATCACACCGCCGTCGGGGACATATTCAGGCATGTCGGTCAGCGGCGCTTCGCCGGTCAGCGTGACATGCAGGCCGATCTCGACCCCGGCGGGCAGATCGTCGAGCAACCGCGCATCGGTGGTCCAGCCGGGGCAAACCGACATGCAGCTGATCGCGTTGATCCGCCCTTCATGCGCAAGCGCGGCGATCGTCTCGCTGATCGGCCGGGACAGCGCGAAATCGTCGGCGCAGAGGATCAGGCGGGGCTTGGTCATGCCGCCACCGCCGGCGCAAAGGTCACGGCCGGCGCCGTCGCGCGCTGATAACGTCGCTCGCGCAGCCGGTCGCTGGACAATTGCCGCGCAGCGAGCCGCCCGGCGAGATGATTGTAGAAGAACCAGTCGCCGGCCTGCGCCGCCGCCGCCGCGATGTAGCAAAGCCGCTCCGCCAGCGTCCAACGCACCGAAGCGCGATCGCGCTTGCGCGGCGAGGGCGAGCACCACAGCCCGGTGCTATAGCCCATCGCCCCGTGTTTCAGCACGCGGTGGATGATCTCGTGATCCTCGAGCACCAGATTCCAGCGCTGCGGATCGAACCCGCCCGCCCCGCGCAATGCGGCGGTGCGGAACACCTGCCCCGCACCCCCGGCGTGGCATTGGCTCGGCAGCAGCCGCGCGATCAGATTGACGTGCAGCGCCGCCGCAACGCGCTGTGCGGTGCCCGCCGCGCGCGCCACGAAAAAGGCGCCCGCCGCGGCCACGCCGGGGCGTTCGAGCAGCGTCTGCGCGGTGGCGAGATAATGCGCCGGATACCAGGTATCGGCGTCGCAGGTCGCGACGAAGGGCGTGGTGACGCAGGCAAGACCGGCGGCAAGCGCGGCGACCTTCCCCGGCCGCCGCTCATGCACCAGCACATAAGGCACGTCATGATCGCGGCACGCCGCGACGGCCAGCTCGGCGCTGCCGTCGGTGCTGGCATTGTCGATCAGGATCACCAGCGGCCGCTCGTCCTGCCGGGCAAGGCTCGCGACGGTATCGGCGATGCAATCGCGTTCGTTGAAGAAGGGCAGCAGCACCGACCAGCCGCTGCGCCGCGGCACCGCGTCGCCTACCGTCAGCCCTATTTCATCGTGGCGCAGAAAGTCCTGAAACACGCCTTGCCCTCCCGTGCGGCATCGGTTGCGGCGGACTCCCCCTTGCCCGCCGCATTAGGATGACGACGCCGGGCGCACCGACCCGCACGGGCGGTCGAAAATTATTTTAGTCTTGGCTGAGCCTCGGGCGCTCCGTCGACCGACCTAGGCGACCGCCCCGCGCAGCGCGATCGCGCGCTCGAACACCGCCTCGAACATCTCGGCGGTCAGCCGGCCGGTATTCTGATTGTAGCGCGAGCAATGATAGCTATCGATCAGCATTCGCCCGTCCGGCATGCGATGTTCGGCGAGATGCGCGAAGCGCGCCTTGGGCAATTTGCCGCCCAGCACCTTCACCGTCGATTGATGCGCGACCTGCCCCAGCGCGACGAACACCCGCGCGGAACGCAGCGCCGCGACCGGCGCGGCGAGATAGCGGCGACAGCTATGCGCCTCCTCCGGGGTCGGCTTGTTGCCGGGGGGTAGGCAGCGCACCGCGTTGATCACGATCGCGCCCTTCAGCACGAGGCCATCGTCGGGGCGCCCGTCGAACGCGCCCTCGCTCAGCCCGAATTTCGCCAGCGTCTGGTAGAGCAGCCCGCCCGCCGCATCGCCGGTGAACGGCCGCCCGGTACGGTTGGCGCCGTTGACGCCCGGCGCCAGCCCGACGATCGCCAGCCACGCATCAGGGTCGCCGAACGCCGGCACCGGCGCGTTCCACCAATCGGGGTGGTCGCGACGCATCTCGCCGCGCAGCGCGGCAAGCCGCGGGCAGATCGGGCAATCGCGCGGCGGTTCACTATCGGGCAGCGGTGAGGATGCGAAAATCACGCGAACCCGTTAGAGCCTCGCGCGGCATGACGCAAAGCTACCTCATCGCGCTCGGCTCGAATCGCCCCGGCCGGCACGGCGGCCCGCGCGCGGAGATCGCCGCCGCGCTGACGGCGATCGGCGCGATCCAGGTCTCGCCGATCCTGACCACCGCGCCGCTCGGGCCGTCGAATCGCGCTTATGCCAATGCGGTGGCGAGAATCGAGGATGCGGCCGATCCCCCTGCCCTGCTCGCACGCCTCAAGGCGATCGAGCGCGATTTCGGGCGGCGGCGCGGGCGGCGCTGGGGCTCGCGGGTGATCGATCTCGACATCCTCGCCTGGTCGGGCGGAAAATGGCACTCTCCCGGG
>JAFKLV010000522.1 GCA_017304125.1 Sphingomonadales bacterium | reverse complement strand
CAGCCGGCCGACAATAGCGGCGTGCCGCTCGCGCGCTGATTTTTAACGGTTCGCCGGATTTTATCGCGCCTGCGCGCACGCAGGCGCTTGTCCTGTTCATTGTTTCGAGGCTAGGCGTTATCTCCCATGGCGCGGTTTATTTTCATCACCGGCGGCGTGGTTTCCTCGCTCGGCAAGGGTCTCATGGCGGCATCGCTCGCGGCGCTCTTGCAGGCGCGCGGCTATCGTGTCCGCATCCGTAAGTTCGATCCCTATCTGAACGTCGATCCGGGGACGATGAGTCCCTATCAGCACGGCGAAGTCTATGTGACCGACGACGGGGCCGAAACCGACCTCGATCTCGGCCATTATGAGCGCTTTACCGGGGTTGCGGCGCGGCAGAGCGACAATGTCACCTCGGGCCGCATCTACAGCCAGATCATCCAGCGCGAGCGCCGCGGCGATTATCTCGGCGCGACGGTGCAGGTGATCCCGCACGTCACCGATGCGATCAAGGCGTTCGCCAAGGACGAGACCGACGATCTCGATTTCGTGCTGTGCGAAATCGGCGGCACGGTGGGCGATATCGAATCGCTGCCGTTCATCGAGGCGATCCGCCAGCTCAAGAACGAGGTCGGGCGCGGCAATGCGATCTCGATCCACGTCACGTTGGTGCCGTTCATCGCCGCGGCGGGCGAGCTGAAGACCAAGCCGACGCAGCATTCGGTGCGCGAACTGGCCGCGCTGGGCGTCCAGCCCGACGTGCTGGTGTGCCGCTGCGAACATCCGCTGCCGGCGAGCGAGCGCGCGAAGATCGCCTTGTTCTGCAACGTGCCCGAAAGCGCGGTGATCCCGGCGCTCGATGCCAAGAGCATCTATGCCGTGCCGCTGCAATATCACGCCGAAGGGCTCGATTCGGAGGTGCTGCGCGCGTTCGGCATCACCCCGTCGTCGGCGCCCGATCTGTCGCGCTGGTCGGAGATCGTGGATCGTCTGGTCAACCCGGAGGGCGAGGTGACCGTCGGCGTGGTCGGCAAATATGTCGGGCTGCAGGATGCGTATAAGTCGCTCAACGAGGCGCTGGTCCATGGCGGCATCGCGAATCGGGTGAAGGTCAACATCCGCTGGATCGACGCCGAATTGTTCGAGGGCGACGATGCGGAAATCGCCGCGCATCTCGAGCCCTGCCACGCGATCCTCGTTCCCGGCGCGTTCGGCGAACGCGGCGCGGAGGGCAAGATCGCCAGCGTGCGCTTCGCCCGCGAGCGCGAGATTCCCTATTTCGGGATCTGCTTCGGGATGCAGATGGCCTGCATCGAGG
>JAFKLV010000521.1 GCA_017304125.1 Sphingomonadales bacterium | reverse complement strand
TACGTCACCCCAGCGAAAGCTGGGGTCGCAGGCAGCGGGTGGATCGCTTGCCGCATGAGACCCCGGCTTTCGCTGGGGTGACGCTTACGTAGTTCTAGACCGCCGCACCGAACGCGGCGGCGCGCGCCTGCATCGCCAGCGCGTGAAACGGGCCGCGCCGCTGGCGGAATTCGCGGATCGAGCAGCCGAGAAACAGGTGCGCATCGCGCAGGAAGTGCGAGCGATCCCAATAGCCGGCCTCGGCCAGCAACGCGCCGGCCGTATCGGGCGGCGCGTCGAGCGTGCCGCTCAGCGCGCGCAGGAAACGCCGCCGGCGGAGCAGCAATTTGGGGGTGAAGCCGAAATGCTGGCGGGTCCGCGCGGCGAACTGGCGCGGGGTCATCCCCACGCGTTCGGCCAGCGCCTCGATCCGCATCGTCTCCACGTCGTCGAACGCCGCCTCGAGCAGCGGCACCAGCGGATCGACCGCGCGATCCGCCGCCAGGCGCTCGTCGAGCCAGCGTTCGAGCACCGCCGGGGGATGGTCGCCGGCGTTGAGCGCCTCGCGCACCTTTTCGGCGGTGGGATCAAGTGCGGACAGCGGAACGACGCGATTGGCGTGGCCGGAAAGATCGCCACCGAACAGGCGTGCCCAGCCGACCGCGCGCAGCCCGACGCCGACCACCGTCCCGCCGGTCGCCTGCGCCCAGCCGGCAACGTTGGTCGGGCCGGCGAAGGACGCCAGCGGCATATCGAACCGCCGCGACCCGATCTGGAGCGACCAGGGCTGCGGCTGTTCGATTCCGAACCGTATTACGGGATCGCCCGGAAAGAAAACGTCGCGAAACGTTGCGCCGGGACGAAATGGAATGCGAAACCGGTGAAAGCCGGTGACCAACCCCGCAAAGCGTTTGTCTGCGCGCCAATAGGTGATGGGCGCGTTGTCCGAATCCGCCATTGTCTCCCTCGCGCTGAACACCGGGAGCTAGCAGCAATTCAAACTTAGGTTACTGGAAAAATTTACAATTTATATTAGAACGTCCCATATTGGGACAATGTTAGCGTTCTGACGAAGAGCGGATGTGAAAAAGCCCCTCCTATTCGCGGGGAGGGGCTGGCGTGGAGGAGTCACGGGCAGCGGTCTCTATGAGACCCCTGCCCCTCCCCCGGAGGGGAGGGGTGAAGAAGGATCAGTAACCGTTCAACCGGCCGAAGCGGTCGCGGTGCCACGATGCGGTGCCCCACATCGCCTCCAGCACGGCCGAGCGCTTGAGATACAGGCCCGCGTCGAATTCGTCGGTCCGCAGGTCGGCCAGGAACT
>JAFKLV010000261.1:13568-19966 GCA_017304125.1 Sphingomonadales bacterium | reverse complement strand
CCGTCGCCCGCGATCCAGCGGGGTTCGGGCAGCGAAACCGTCCGCGGCTCGGGCGCATAGTCTTGGCGTCGTGCGGGCTGAGGCATGGAATTCTCCCTGCCTCCAATATGCCACGCTTCGCCTTAACGACCTGTAAAGGTCTGCACCCCGCATTCGTAAATTTCTGCAACCCTCATGGGATAAGCCGTTCGATGATCAGGTCGGCCGCCGCCTCGGGGGTCATGCCGGTGGTGTCGATCCGCATATCCGGGTCGAGCGGCGGCTCGTAGGGCGAATCGATCCCGGTGAAATTCTTGAGCTGGCCGCTGCGCGCCTTGGCGTAGAGCCCCTTCACGTCGCGCGCCTCCGCCTCGGCGAGCGGCGTGTCGATGAAGATCTCGAGGAATTCGCCCGGCGCCATCATGTCGCGCACCATCTGCCGTTCGGCGCGGAACGGCGAGATGAAGGCGGTGATCACGATCAGCCCGGAATCGGTCATCAGCTTCGCCACCTCGCCGATGCGGCGGATGTTCTCGACGCGATCGGCGTCGGTGAAGCCGAGATCCTTGTTGAGCCCGTGGCGGACATTATCGCCGTCGAGCAGGAAGGTGTGGCGGTTCATCCGCACCAGTTTCTTCTCGACCAGATTGGCGATCGTCGACTTGCCCGCGCCGGACAGCCCGGTGAACCACAGCACCATCGGCTGCTGGTTCTTGAGCCCCGAGCGCCGCTCGCGCGTCACGTCGAGCGCCTGCCAATGGACGTTTTGCGCGCGCCGCAGCGAGAAATGCAGCATCCCGGCGGCGACCGTCGCATTGGTCAGTTTGTCGATCAGGATGAACCCGCCGAGCCCGCGATTGGCCGCATAGGGCTCGAACACGATCGGGCGGTCGGTGGAGAGATTGGCGACGCCGATCGCGTTGAGATCCAGCGTCTTGGCCGCCAGATGCTCCATCGTGTTGACGTTCACCTGATATTTCGGGTGCTGGATGCTGGCGGTGACGGTCTGTGTGCCGAGCTTGAGCCAATAGGGCCGGCCGGGGAGCATTTCCTCGTCCGCCATCCACACGATCGTCGCCTCGAACTGGTCGGCGACTTCGGGCGGGGCATCGGCGGTGGCGATCACGTCGCCGCGCGAGCAATCGATCTCGTCGGCGAAGGTCAACGTCACCGACTGGCCGGCAACCGCCTGATCGAGATCGCCATCGAGCGTCACGACCCGCGCGATCTCGGTCGTCTTGCCCGAGGGGAGCACGCGGACGCGGTCGCCAGGGCTCACCGTCCCGCTCGCCACCAGCCCGGCAAAGCCGCGGAAATCGAGATTGGGGCGGTTGACCCATTGCACCGGCAGCCGGAACGGCTTGGCCTGATCGCGCTCGGCATCAAGCTCGACCGTTTCGAGATGCGCGACGAGCGACGGCCCCCGATACCAGGGCGTATTGGCGCTGGGGGCGGTGATATTGTCGCCCTTGAAGCCGGAGATCGGCATGGCGACGAAATCTGCGATCCCGATCTCGCTGGCGAAGGCGCGATAATCGGCGACGATCGCATCGAACGTCGCCTGATCATAGCCGACCAGATCCATCTTGTTCACCG
The DNA here is from genome assembly GCA_017304125.1 of Sphingomonadales bacterium. GTDB lineage: Bacteria > Pseudomonadota > Alphaproteobacteria > Sphingomonadales > Sphingomonadaceae > Sphingomonas. The sequence goes on along the minus strand of JAFKLV010000261.1, from coordinate 18,391 downwards.
CCAGCACGATGTGGCGGATGCCGATGAGGTGCGCGAGATATCTGTGCCGCCGCGTCTGGGTCAGCACGCCCTTGCGCGCGTCGATCAGGATCACCGCGAGATCGGCGGTCGAGGCGCCGGTCACCATGTTGCGGGTATATTGTTCGTGGCCGGGGGTATCGGCGACGATGAACTTGCGCTTTTCGGTCGCGAAGAAGCGATAGGCGACGTCGATCGTGATGCCCTGTTCGCGCTCGGCGGCGAGCCCGTCGACCAGCAGCGCGAAGTCGATCTCCTGCCCCTGCGTGCCGACCCGCTTCGAATCCGATTCGAGCGCGGCGAGCTGATCCTCGAAGATCATCTTCGAATCGTACAGCAGCCGCCCGATCAGTGTCGACTTGCCGTCATCGACGCTGCCGCAGGTGATGAAGCGCAGCAGCGACTTGTGCTGATGCCGATCGAGATAGGCGTGGATGTCCTCGGCGATCAGCTTATCGACCTGATAGGCGCTGTCCTGAACCGTCGCGGTCATCAGAAATACCCCTCCTGCTTCTTCTTCTCCATGCTGGCGTCGCCGGCATCCTTGTCGATCGCGCGGCCCTGCCGCTCGCTGGTGGTGGTGAGCAGCATTTCCTGGATCACGTCCTCCAGCGTCGTCGCCTCGCTCTCAACCGCGCCGGTCAGCGGGTAGCAGCCGAGCGTGCGGAAGCGGATCGAGCGCTCGACCGGGGTCTCGCCCGGCTTCAACGGGAAGCGATCGTCGTCGACCATCAGGATCAGCCCGTCGCGCTCGACCGTCGGGCGCGGCGCGGCGAAATAGAGCGGGACGATCGGAATGTCGTTGAGCTGGATATATTGCCAGATGTCCAGCTCGGTCCAATTGGAGATCGGGAAGACGCGGATGCTCTCGCCCTTCGATTTGCGGGCATTGTAGAGGTTCCACAATTCGGGGCGCTGGTTCTTCGGGTCCCAGCGGTGGTTGGCCGAGCGGAAGCTGAACACGCGCTCCTTGGCGCGGCTCTTCTCCTCGTCGCGCCGCGCGCCGCCGAACGCCGCGTCGAAGCCATATTTGTCGAGCGCCTGCTTCAGCCCCTCGGTCTTCCACATATCGGTGTGCAACGGGCCGTGATCGAACGGGTTGATCCCGCGCGCCTCCGCCTCGGGGTTTTGATAGACGAGCAATTCCATCCCGCTCTCGCGCGCCATGCGATCGCGCAGCTCGTACATCGCCTTGAACTTCCACGTCGTATCGACGTGGAGCAGCGGGAACGGCGGCGGCGAGGGATAAAAGGCCTTGCGCGCGAGATGCAGCATCACCGCGCTGTCCTTGCCGACGGAATAGAGCATCACCGGCTTTTCACATTCCGACACCACCTCGCGCAGGATGTGGATCGACTCGGCCTCCAGGCGCTGGAGATGGGTGAGGGTTTGCGGATCGGTCGTCATAGCCACGATCTGACCGATTCGCCTTTTCCTCAAACCTCCCATATGGGAGCAAAATGGCATTAAGCCGGATCGACGAGACCGAATTGCTGCTGCCGCTCTACGCGGGCGTGCGGGACGAGCCGCATTGGGACGTCTTTCTCACCCGGTTGCGCCAGCGCGCGCGCGCCGATGCAGTGCATCTCGCGATCAGCCCGTTCGCGGCAACATTGCCGCCGCCGCTGCCCGAGATCGCGCCCGATCGGCTCCGGCCCGACCGCGTCTATGCCGCCGCCGAGCTGGAGGAAGCGCCGCCGGGCGATATGCGCATCATGCGCGTCGCTGAGCCGGGCGGGGCGAGCGCGGTGCTCGCGGTGTCGAGCGAGACGCGCGAATTCGCCGCGGCGGACAGCGCCCTGCTTTCCGCAATCGCGCCGCATCTTGCGGTCGCGCTGGCCGGGCTGGCGCAGGCCGAACGCCAGCGGCTGCGCCTCGCGATTGCCGAGGACGGGCTGGCGCGCGGCGGCACCGGCTGGATCGCGTTCGACAGCGAGGCACGGGTGATCGATTGCGACGCGGTCGCCGCGCGCGCGGTCGCGCCGGTGCCGGGCCAGCGCCTGCGCATCGGCGACGCCGAGATCGAGCGGACGCTCGCCACGCTCGCCGCCACGCCGGATGCGCCGGCGCGGGCGATCGTGCTTTCCGCCTCCCCGCGGCTGGAGGCGCTGCTGATCGCCCCGCCGGCCGCACCGCCCAGCGGCGCGACGCAGGTGCCGGCGATGATCGCGCTGCTCCGCACCCCGCCCACCGCCGGCGGCGCAGCGCGGGTTGCGGCGGTCGCCGCGCTCCACGGCCTGTCGCACAGCGAGGCGCGGCTGGCGATCGCCCTGTGCGACGGGACGAGCATCGCCGAAGCCGCCGAGGAGATCGGGCTGACGATCGAAACCGCGCGCAATTATTCGAAGCGCCTCTACGCCAAGACCGGCGCGCGCGGGCAGGCCGATCTCGTCCGGCTGCTGCTCAGCGGCGGCAGCGCACTCGCCTGACACCCGGCGGAACTCTGAGCCGCTTCATGGGTTTAAGCCCCATAGCAGACCTCCCTGACAGGCGGCGCGCCGAACTTAGGTTCGGCAGCCGCCTTTTTTTCATGCCCCGAACGGTTGCCAGCGCGGCGCGCGCGCCATAGGGCAAAAGCATGCGGACGAAGCGTGGCGCAGTTCGGCTCAGCGGCGGTTCAGGCGCAGCCGTGTCGATACGGGCCGTGATCGACCCCGCCCGCTCCTGCCAGGAAAATGCCGCATGATCGCTGCGCTGTTGCTGCTTCAGGCGGCCGCCGCCGCGCCAGCCACCGCACCGGCCACGCCGCCCGGCCCCGGCCAGCCGCCGGCGACGATGATGGTCGAGCCGGTGGCGATGATGATCGCCGCCTGCGATCTCGACGGCGACGGCCGCACCACCGCGGCGGAGCTTCACATTTGCGTCGAGCGCAGCTTTGCCGCGATCGATACCGAGCATAAGGGCTCGCTCGGCTATATCGGGTTCGCCGACTGGGCCGAGCGCTGGCTCGGCGATCGCAACGCGCTGCCCAGCCCGTTCGAGGTCGACACCGATGGCGACAACCGCATCACGCTGACCGAATTGCAGGTGAAGATGGCCGACATCTTCCGCCGGCTCGATCGCGATCATGATGGCGTGGTCACCCGCGCCGAATGCCTGACGATCCGCGCGGTCGTGCCAAGCAACCGCCCGCCGCAAGGCAAGCACAAGGGAAAAGGCGCCCCGCCGCCGCTATGATCGACCGGAATATCCTCACGCAATGACCACCGACCGTTTCACCTTCACGATCGCCGCCACCTGTGGCGCGGCGCGCACCGGCGCGATCGCGATGCAGCGCGGCACGATCCGCACCCCCGCGTTCATGCCGGTCGGCACCGCCGCCACCGTCAAGGCGATGAAACCCGCCGATGTCGCCGCCTCGGGGGCGGACATCATCCTTGGCAACACCTATCATCTGATGCTCCGCCCCGGCGCCGAGCGGGTCGCGCGATTGGGCGGGCTCCACGGCTTCATGGGCTGGGACAAGCCGATCCTCACCGATTCCGGTGGCTATCAGGTGATGAGCCTCGCCGATCTGACCAAACGCAGCGAGGAAGGGGTGTCGTTCAAGAGCCACCTCGACGGCACCCGCCACCTGCTCTCCCCCGAACGCTCGATCGATATCCAGCGGCTGCTCGGCTCGAACATCGTGATGGCGTTCGACGAACTCGTCCCGACCACCTCGACCCGCGAGGTGCAGGCGGCGGCGATGGAGCGCTCGATGCGCTGGGCGAAGCGCAGCCGCGACGCCTTCGACGCCGGCGGCGAGCATGCCGCGGCGAATGCGATCTTCGGCATCCAGCAGGGCGCGCTCGACGAAGGGCTGCGCAAGGCCTCGGCCGACGCGCTGACCGATATCGGTTTCCACGGTTATGCGATCGGCGGGCTCGCGGTCGGCGAGGGGCAGGAGGCGATGTTCGGCTGCCTCGATTTCGCTCCCGGCCAGTTGCCGGCGGACAAGCCGCGCTACCTGATGGGGGTGGGCAAGCCCGACGATATCGTCGGCGCGGTCGAGCGCGGGGTCGATATGTTCGATTGCGTGCTGCCGACACGCTCCGGCCGCACCGGTCAGGCGTTCACCCGCGGCGGCCCGATCAACATTCGCAACGCGCGCTTCGCCGAGGATCAGGCGCCGCTCGACGCGACCTGCCCGTGCCCGGTGTGCCACCAATGGAGCCGCGCCTATCTCCATCATCTCGTCCGCGCGGGCGAGATTCTCGGCGCGATGCTGATGACCGAGCACAACATCTGGTTCTACGAAACGTTGATGTCTGATCTGCGCGCCGCGATCGCCGACGGCACGCTGCCCGCGTTCGCCAAGGCGTTTCGCGCCGCCTATTACGGAAACCAAGGAGAGTAAGCGTGACCGACGAACCCAATGAAATCCTCGCCGCCGCCGCCGAAGCCAAGGCGCATGAGGAAGGCGCCCACAAGGCGAAGCACGAGGCGCGCAAGCGCAACTGGAGCCTCGGCAAGATCGGGCTGGGCGTGGGCATCGGCTCCGCGGCGGTTGCCGCAGCCGTGCTGTTCGCCAATCGCGACAAGAACGAGAAGAAATGAACCAGGCCGCCGCCCGCGTCGCCACCGCGCGACGCTGGTTCCGGCAACTCGGGCATGACGTGATCGCTGCCGCGCCGGGCGTCTCGATCATCGCCACGCCCGATTATCCCGATACCTGGGATGCCAATTTCGCGACCGTCGATCCGGGGGCGTCCCGCGACGCGCTGTTCACCGCGCTCGACCGGCATTTGCCGCATTCGCACTGGCAGGCGGTCGCTGCCGACGCGTTGACCGATCCGGCGATCGAGGCCGCGCTGGCACTCGCC
>JAFKLV010000261.1:0-13547 GCA_017304125.1 Sphingomonadales bacterium | reverse complement strand
GCCACATTGCCGAGCCGCCGCTGATCGAACTGATCGCACAGGCGCCGCTTGCCGCGCGTCATCCCCTGCCACCGGTTTCGATGCAACGCGTGGCCGACGCGCCGGGCTGGGCCGCCTTCGCCGCGCTGGTCGATGCCGACAACCGCGAGAACATGCGCCGCTTCGACGCACGCGTTGCCGCCGGGCTGCTGGCGGGGATGCGCCGCCGCACGCCGCCGGCCGATTACTGGCTGATCGCCGAGCAGGAGGGTGGGTCGCCGATCGGCTACGGCCTGACGATCGCCTGCCCTAACGGCCTCGGGCTGATCGAATCGTTGTTCGTCCTGCCCGCGCACCGCGGGCGCGGGGTGATCTCGGCCTTCATCCTATGGGCGGCCGACCGGCTGCGCGACGCGGGCTGCGACGCTTTGTTCATCGACGCTCTGGCCGGCGGCGCGCCCGCGCGGCTCTACGCCGCACTCGGCTTCACCCCCGTTTCGCTGACCCGCACCTGGGTCCGCCACCCCTGAAAGGACGCCATGCGCCGCCTCCTGCCGCTGCTGCTTGCCACGATCGCCACGCCCGCGCTGGCCGAACCGCCGCCGCCGCTGCCGGCGGTCAAGCCGATCGCCTTCACCGAACGCACGCTCGCCAATGGCCTGCGCGTCTATGCGATCCGCGACACCGCGACCCCCAATGTCGCGGTGCAGGTGTGGTACGATGTCGGCGGGCGCGACGATCCGCGCGGGCGTTCGGGCTTTGCGCATCTGTTCGAGCATCTGATGTTCAAGGCGACGCGCAACCTCCACGCCGAGCAGTTCGACCGGCTGACCGAGGATGTCGGCGGCTATAACAACGCCTCGACCGGCGACGATTACACCAATTATTTCGAGGTCATCCCCGCCAACCACCTGCAGCGGCTGCTGTTCGCCGAGGCCGACCGCATGGCCTCGCTGATCGTCGATCCGGCCGGCTTCGCCTCCGAACGCGACGTGGTGAAGGAGGAATTCCGCCAGTCGGTGCTCGCCCGGCCCTATGGCAAGCTCGATTCGCTCTATCTGCCGGCGCTCGCCTATCAGCATCACCCTTATGCCCGCGGGGTGATCGGCAGCATCGCCAACCTCGATGCCGCGACGATCGACGATGTGCGCGCCTTCCACGCCACTTATTACCGGCCCGACAATGCGATCCTCGTCGTCGCGGGCAATTTCGATCCAGCCGCGCTCGATCGCTGGGTCGAGCAATATTTCGCGCCGATCAAGCGCCCCGCCCAGCCGATCCCGCGCGTCACCGCGACCGAGCCGGTGCGCACCAAACCGGTATCGCTGACGGTACACGAGCCCAACACCCCGCTGCCGGCGGTCGCGCTCAGTTATCCGCTGCCGCCCGATCGCGCCGCGGACATGCCCGCATTGATGGTGATGCAGGCGATCCTCGCGCGCGGCGAAAGCTCGCGCCTGCATGAAAACCTTGTCTATCGCGCCGGGCTGGCGCAATCGGTCGACGCGACGCTCGATGCGCGCGCCGGGCCGGGCAAGCTCGACGTCATCGCGATCGCCGCCGGGGGCAAGACGCCGGCGGCGGTCGAACAGGCGCTGCGCGGCGAACTCGCGCGGATGCGCGACACGCCGGTCTCGGTGGCCGAACTGGCCGAGGCCAAGACCGAAATCCTCACCGACGCGCTGAAGGCGATGGAAACCGCCGAGGGCCGCGCGCGGGTGATTGCCGCCTCGGTGCTGATCGACGGCGATCCGCGCGCCACCGAGCGCCGGCTCGAGGCCGTCCGCGCGGTGACCGTCGCCGACGTCCAGCGCGTCGCGCGCATCTGGCTGGCGGACGATCGCGTCGCGACGATCCGCTACCTCCCCGCGGCGGAGGGCGCCAAGCCCGAGGCCGGCATCGCGGTCGCCGCGACGGTCGAGACCAAGCCGCTCGTCACGCCGGGCGATGTGGCGATCGTCACCGCGGCGTCGGATGCCGAGCGCGTGCCGCTGCCGCCGCTCGGCGCGGTGGTTGCCGGGCACGTCCCGACCCCCGGCGCGATCCGGCTCGCCAACGGGCTGACCGTGGTGACGATCGAGCGGCATGACGTGCCGCTGGTCACCGCGCGGCTGATCGGCGCGTCGGGCGCGGCGCGCGATGCGGCCGGCAAGGCGGGCACCGCCAGCCTCGCCGCGACGCTGCTGACGCGCGGCACCGCCACCCGCTCCGCCACCGAGATCGCGCGCGCCGCCGAGGCGCTGGGCGCGTCGATCGACACCGGCGCGGGGCGCGAGGGAAGTGCGGTCGGCATCACCGTGGCGACCCCTGCTCTGTCCCCGGCGCTCGACATCCTCGCCGATGCGGTACGCCACGCGGCATTCGCCCCGGCCGAGCTGGAGCGGGCGCGGGCACAGGCGATCGATGCGACGCAGGTGACGCTGACCGACCCGATGGAACTCGCCGGGCTCGCCTCCGACCGCGCGTTGTTCGGCGCGTCAGGCTATGGCGGCGCGGTCGACGGCACCCCCGCCTCGTTGAAGGCGATCGCGCGCAGCGACGTGCAACAGGCCTATGCCGCCGCCTGGTCGCCCGATCGCGCAACGCTGATCCTGACCGGCGACATCACCCCCGCCACCGCCAGGGCACTGGCCGAACGCTGGTTCGGCGACTGGCGCGCGACCGGCCCGGCCCCCGCCGCGCTGCCGGTGCCGCTGCCCACGATTCGCGCCCGCACGATCGTCGTCGACCTGCCCGATGCGGGGCAGGCCGGGGTCGTCGTGTCGCGCGGCGCGGTCGCGCGCGGCGATGGGCGTTACTATCCCGCGCTGCTCGCCAATACCGTGCTGGGCGGCGGCTATACCTCGCGGCTCAATCAGGAGATCCGCATCAAGCGCGGGCTTTCCTATGGCGCGCGCAGCGATCTCAACGCCGATCGCGAGACCGGCTGGATCGCCGCCGGCGCCTCGACCAAGAACGCCTCCGCGCCCGAGGTCGTCGGGCTGATCACGGGCGAGATGCAGCGGCTCGGCAGCGCGCCGATCGCGGCGGGCGAGCTGGAGACGCGGCGCTCGGTGCTGATCGGCGGGTTCGGCCGCCAGATCGAGCGCACCGCGGGGCTGGCGTCGATGGTCGCCAACCAATTGCTCGACGGGCTGCCGGTCGACGAAATGACCCGCTACGCCCAGCAGGTGCGCGATACGCCGACCGAAGCGGTGCAACAGGCGGCGGCGACATTGTTCGACCCGGCGATGGCGGTGACCGTGGTGGTCGGCGATGCGCGGCAATTCGGCGATGCGCTGCGCAAGGCGCGCCCGGCGACCGAGACGATCCCGGCTGCTTCGCTCAACCTCGACAGCGCGACATTGCGTTAATTGCCGCATGTCGTGGGAAAGAAATCGTAAATCGCACGCTCTATAACGGCGGCGATGACGGCGATGCATCATAGCGAGATTCGCGCGCTCCGGGCGGCGCAGCGCCGCGCGTGGCCGCGCCTCGCGCTGGTCGTGCTGTCGTTGATCGCGGTGGCGGGCGCGGCGCTCTATCTGCTGCGCCCGACGGCGCCCGCGCCTGTCTCGCGCCCCTCGTTCGTCGCGGCACCCGAAACCGCACTCGCGACCTTCGCCTCGCCCTCGCGCGGCACCACCGGGACGATCGCGCTGCCCCCGGTGCCGCGCGGCGCGACCGCGATCGGCGACGCGACGGTCACCCCCGCGCTCCCCTTCTCCACCCGGCTCGCCAGCACGATCGACCGCGCCCGCGCGCTCGAATGCCTGACCGCGGCGGTCTATTATGAGGCCGGCGCGGAAAGCGACGCCGGGCAGCGCGCGGTGGCGCAGGTGGTGCTGAACCGCGTCCGCCACCCGGCCTTCCCGCCGACAATCTGCGGCGTGGTCTATCAGGGCGCGGCGCGCGCCAGCGGTTGCCAGTTCAGCTTCGCCTGCGACGGATCGGCGGCGCGCATCCCCGCGCGCGACGGCTGGGCGCGCTCGGCGCGCAACGCCGCCGCGATCCTCGCCGGGCAGGTGTTCACCCCGGTCGGGTTGGCGACGCATTATCATACTTATGCCGTGACCCCGGCGTGGAACCGCACGCTGGTGATGACCGATGCGGTCGGCGCGCATTTCTTCCATCGCTGGAAGGGCTATTGGGGCACCGCCGCGGCGTTCGGCCGCGTCTATCGTGGCGGCGAGCCGCAACCCGCCCTCCCCGCCCCGCCCGCGCTTGTCACGCCGCCGCCGCCGGTCGCAACCGCGCTGGCGCCGGCCCCGATGATCCAGCCCGCGCACAGCGAAAGCGGCGCCGCATTGCGCGACGCCGCCCCGGACAATTTGCCCCAGCAACCGCAAATCCTCGATCGCTGGAAGGATTCGGGAAAACCTTTGCGCTGATTACCAGCGCGCGCGGCGATCGTGCTTGTCAAACCGCACCTGCGCGCTCAGCCGATCGAAGCGCCGGTCGAGATCGCCGCGCTCGGCCACCGTCAACCCGCCGCGGCGATAGCGCGCCTCCAGCCCCTGCAGATCGCGCAGTTGCGTGCGCAGCCGCATCGCCTCGGGCCGGGTCAGGCTGCCGTTCCGCACGCCCTGATCGATCCGCACGTTAAGATTGGCGACCCGCTGGCCGATCGGCGTCCACGGCGCGGCCGCCGCGACATTGGGGGCGGCGGAAAGCGCGAGGCCGATCCCCGCGGCGATCATGGTCAGTTTCTTGTTCATCTACCTGCTCCTTACGCGGCCGTTACGCTGGCCAAGGAGAGGAATGCCGCGCGGCTGTCCCGCAAATGTCCCGGAACGACGACATTATTGTCGCAAAATGTCGCCGTTCCAGGACATTGCGTCAGCGGATCAGCGGCAGCGAACGTCCTTCTTGTCGATCGACTTGCCGAGCAACGCGCCGCCCGCGCCGCCGAGCAACGCGCCCAACAGGCCCGATCCGCCCGGCGCGATCGCCGCGCCCAGCGCGCCGCCGGCGATGCCGCCGACGATCAGCCCGGTCGTGCCGTCCGACCGGCGGCAATAATAGCGCCCGTCCTTGCCGACATAGACGCGATCGTTGGAGCCCAGGCGGCGCTCCTGATAACGCCGGTCGTCGCGATAATATTGATCGGCGTAATAGCCGTTCGAGTTCGGATCGGGCCGGTTATAATCGTAGCGGCGATAGTCGTTGCCGTAATAGCCCGGGCCGCCGCCGTCATCGACGCACCCCGTCACCAGCACCGCCGCGCCGATCGCGGCAAACGCAACCTTTCGCATCGCTTATTCTCCATCGTTCCCGATGGGGTGAAAATGGTTTCGCTCGCGAAAGGTTGCGACGAACGGTTGATTCGTGCGGGAAAATAGGAGCGGCTGCCCGTCATCCCAGCGCAAGCCGGGATCGCAGGCGGCAAGTGCTACCCCGGCGGCACGCGACCCCAGCTTGCGCTGCGGTGACGCGTGCCAGCCGGCGTGAGGCAAATCAGCGCGCGATTCCCCCCGCCGCGAGCACGGCGAGCGTCACGAGTTCGCTGGCGGTGGAGGTCATCGGCGCGATCTGCACCGGCTTTTCCATCCCGATCAGCATCGGGCCGATCATCGAATCCCCGCCCAGCTCGCGCAGCAATTTGGCCGAAATATTGGCCGATTGCAGCCCCGGCATCACCAGCACATTGGCCGGCCCCGAAAGCCGCGCGAACGGATAATTCTTCAGCTGGCGCGGGTTGAGCGCGACGTCGGGCGCCATTTCGCCCTCATATTCGAACCCGACCTTGCGCTCGTCGAGCACGCCCACCGCGGCGCGGATATTCTCCAGCCACTGCCCCTCGGGGTTGCCGAAGGTCGAATAGCTGAGGAAGGCGACGCGCGGCTCATGCCCCATGCGGCGCGCGACCTGCGCGGTCTGCTCGGCGATATCGGCCAGTTCCTCGGGGCTCGGCCGCTCGTTGACCGTGGTGTCGGCGATGAACACCGTATGGCTCTGCCCGACGAGGATATGGATGCCGAACGGGGTGCGATTGACCTCGGGATCGATCACCCGCTTCACCTCGCGCATCGTCTGCGCCCAGGTCCGCGTCGTGCCGGTGATCATCGCATCGGCCTGGCCGAGCTGGAGCATCACCGCGCCGAAGATGTTGCGGTTCTGATTGATCATCCGCTCGCAATCGCGGCGCAGATAGCCGCGCCGCTGCAGCCGCGCGTAGAGGAAGTCGACCATCTCCGGCACCAGCGGCGAATGCCGGCTATTGTGCAGCTCATATTCCTCGGGATTGCTCACGCCCAGCGCGCGCAGGCGATCGGGCACGTCGTCACGCCCGACCAGCACCGGGACGCCATAGCCGCCCTCCTTGAACTGGATCGCGGCGCGCAGCACCACTTCTTCCTCGCCCTCGGCGAACAGCACGCGCTTCGGGTGCGCGCGCGCGCCCTCATAAGCCAGCGTGAGCAGCGAATTGGTCGGGTTGAGCCGCCCGCGCAATTGCTGGCGATAGCCCTCCATATCGAGGATCGGCTTGGTCGCGACGCCCGAATCCATCGCCGCCTTGGCCACCGCCGCCGGAACGACCTCCATCAGCCGCGGGTCGAACGGCGCCGGGATGATATAATCCGGGCCGAAGACGTGGCGCACGCCATAGGCCATCGCCACTTCCTCGGGCACGCGCTCGCGCGCCAGCTCGGCGATCGCCTGCGCCGCGGCGATCTTCATCTCCTCGTTGATCGCCGAGGCGCGCACGTCGAGCGCGCCGCGGAAGATGAACGGGAAGCCGAGCACGTTATTGACCTGATTGGGATAATCCGAACGGCCGGTGGCGACGATCGCATCCGGGCGCGCGGCCTTGGCATCCTCGGGGCGGATTTCCGGATCCGGGTTGGCCATCGCGAAGATGATCGGCGCCTTGGCCATGTCCTTGACCATTTCGGGCTTGAGCGCCCCCGCGGCGGAGAGGCCGAGGAACACGTCCGCCCCGACCAGCGCCTCGGTCAGCGAGCGGCGCTCGGTGACGGCGGCATGCGCCGACTGCCACTGATTGACCCCTTCGCGGCCCTTGTAGATCACGCCCTTGCGGTCGCAGATCAGCACATGGTCGGCGCGCACGCCCATCGCCTTGATCAGCTCGGTGCAGGCGATCGCCGCCGCGCCCGCGCCGTTCACCACCACCTTCACCTCATCGAGCTTGCGCCCGGTGAGCAGGCAGGCGTTGATCAGCCCCGCCGCGGTGATGATCGCGGTGCCGTGCTGATCGTCGTGGAAGACGGGGATGTTCATCCGCTCGCGCAGCGTCTGCTCGATGATGAAGCATTCCGGCGCCTTGATATCCTCCAGATTGATCCCGCCGAACGAGGGCTCCAGCAGTTCGACGCAGTTGATGAATGCGTCGACGTCCTCGGTCTTGACCTCCAGATCGATCGAATCGACGTCGGCGAAGCGCTTGAACAGCACCGCTTTGCCTTCCATCACCGGCTTCGACGCCAGCGCGCCGAGATTGCCCATGCCGAGGATCGCGGTGCCGTTGGAGATCACCGCGACGAGATTGCCCTTGGCGGTATAATCATAAGCGGTCGCCGGATCGTCGGCGATCGCCTGCACCGGCACGGCCACGCCCGGCGAATAGGCCAACGCCAGATCGCGCTGCGTCGCCATCGGCTTGGACGCGACGATCTCGATCTTCCCCGGGCGGCCTTCGGAGTGAAACAGCAAGGCTTCGCGTTCGGAAAATTGGACGTTGGTGGTTTCGGACATGCTGGAGCCTTGCTGGAGGAACGTAGGGGAATCCTTTAGGCAGCGGTCGTCACGATGCAACCATTCCCCGCCGAAAACAGGCCTCGGCATGATCGTTGACGATCCCCACCGCCTGCATCCAGGCATAGACGATCACCGGCCCGACGAACTTGAACCCGCGTGCTTTCAGCGCCTTCGAGATGCGCTCCGACAGCGCGGTACTGGCGGGGACGGTCACCCCGTCGCCGGTGATCGATGTGCCGTCGGTGAACCCCCAGCAGAAGTCGTGGAACGCCGTGGCGCCCATTTCCTGATAGATGCGCGCGCCGGCGATCGTCGCGTCGATCTTGGCGCGGGCGCGGACGATGCCGGGGTCGGCCATCAGCCGCGCCACGTCATCCTCGCCGAACGCCGCAACCTTGGCGGGATCGAACCCGGCAAAGGCGGCGCGGAACCCCTCGCGCTTGGCGAGGATCGTGCGCCACGACAGCCCCGCCTGAAACCCTTCGAGCATCAGCATTTCCCACAGCATCCGCGGATCATGCTGCGGCACGCCCCATTCGGCGTCGTGATAGTCGCGCTCCAGCGGGTCTTTTTCCGCCCAGCGACAGCGTCGTTTTTCGCTCATGTTCATCTCCCCTGTTCCCCGGCCGCGCGGGACGGTATCGCCCGTTGCGATGACCGCTGTTGCCGCTCCGACGCCGATGATGGCGCAATATCTCGCCCTGAAGGAAGAGGCCGGCGATTGCCTGCTGTTTTATCGCATGGGCGATTTCTTCGAACTGTTCTTCGATGACGCCAAGACGGCAAGCGCGGTGCTCGATATCGCGCTCACCGCGCGCGGCGAGCATCATGGCGTGCCGATCCCGATGTGCGGCGTCCCCGCGCATGCCGCGACCGGCTATCTCCAGCGGCTGATCAAGGCGGGGCATCGCGTCGCGCTCGCCGACCAGACCGAATCGCCCGAGGCGGCGCGCAAGGCGCGCGGATCGAAGGCGCTGGTCAACCGCGCGATCATCCGCGTCGTCACCGCCGGCACGCTGACCGAGGAGGCGTTGCTCGACGCGCGCACCGCCAATTGGTGCGTCGCGGTCGGCGAGGCGGCGGGCGAGATCGCGATCGCCGCGGCGGATATCTCGACCGGGCGGTTCGAGGTGATCGCCTGCACCGCGCAGGGGCTCGGCGCCGAACTGGCGCGGCTCGCGGCGGCCGAAGTGATCGCCGCCGAGGGCAGCGACGCGCCGGCCAATGTGTGGCGCCCGCGCGGCGATTTCGAAAGCGGCGCGGGCGAGGCGCGGCTGAAGCGGCTGTACGGGGTCGCGACGCTCGACGGCTTCGGCCAGTTCGGCCGCGCGATGCTCGCCGCCGCCGGGGGCCTCGTCGCCTATCTCGATCACACCGCCAAGGGGGCGCTCCCGTTCCTGCGCCCGCCGCGGCTGTCGAGCGCCCATGCCGCAATGGCGATCGACGCCGCGACCCGCGACAGCCTCGAACTGACCCAGACCACCGGCGGCGCGCGCAAGGGCAGCCTGCTCGATGCGGTCGACCGCACCGTCACCGGCGCCGGCGCGCGGCTGCTCGCCGCCGATATCGGCGCGCCGCTGATGGATCGCGCGAGCGTCGATGCGCGGCTCGATCTGGTGCAATTGTTCCACGACGACAGCGCGTTACGCGAACGGCTGCGCGCCGCGTTGCGCGCTTTGCCCGATGTCGGGCGCGCGCTCGGGCGGCTGGCGGCAGGGCGCGGTAGCCCACGCGATCTCGGCCAGCTTCGCGACGGGCTCGACGGGGCGTGGCTGCTCGGCGAGACGCTGGGCGCGGTCGAGGGCGCGCCGCGCCTGTTGACCGATCTCGCCCCGCAGCTGCGCGGGCATGGCGCGCTGATCGACCTGCTGAAGCGCGCCTTGGTCCCGGCCCCGCCGATCGACGCCGCCGACGGGGGCTATATCGCCGCCGGCTATGACGCCGCGCTCGACGATCTGCGCGATGCGGGCGCCGGCGGCCGCCGTGCGATTGCCGCGCTGGAGGCGAAATATCGCGCCGAGACCGGCATCGCCGCGCTCAAGATCAGCCACAATGGCGTGCTCGGCTATCATATCGAAGTCCCCGCCAAGGCCGGCGACACGCTGATGAAGCCCGAGTCCGGCTTCACCCATCGCCAGACGCTAGCGGGCGTCGTCCGCTTCAACGCGCCCGAGCTGCACGAAGTCGCCGCACGGGTGACGCAGGCCGGGGCGCATGCGCTCGCCGCCGAGGCCGCGCATCTCGAGGAACTGACCGGCACCGCGCTCGCCAGCCGCGAGGAAATCGCCGCCACCGCCGATGCGCTCGCGCGGCTCGATGTCGCGGCGGGCAATGCCGAGCGCGCGGCGGAAGGCGCGTGGGCGCGCCCGCACCTCACCGACGATGCGCGGTTCGAGGTCGCCGGCGGGCGGCATCCCGTGGTCGAGGCGGCGGTGGCCAGGGCCGGCGAGCGCTTCGTCGCCAATGATTGCACGCTCTCCGAAAGCTCGCGACTGTGGCTGGTCACCGGCCCCAATATGGGCGGTAAATCGACTTTCCTGCGCCAGAATGCGCTGATCGCGGTGCTCGCGCAGGCGGGCTGCTATGTCCCGGCGAGCAAGGCGACGCTCGGGCTGGTCGACCGGCTGTTCAGCCGCGTCGGCGCGTCGGACAATCTCGCGCGCGGGCGCTCGACCTTCATGGTCGAGATGGTCGAGACCGCGGCGATCCTCGCGCAGGCGACGCAGCGCTCGTTCGTCATCCTCGACGAAGTGGGGCGCGGCACCTCGACCTATGACGGGCTCGCGATCGCCTGGGCGGTGGTCGAGGCGATCCACGAGGACAATCGCTGCCGCTGCCTGTTCGCGACGCATTATCACGAGCTGACCCGGCTCGCCGAGCGCTGCGATGCGCTGACGCTGCACAATGTCCGCGCGCGCGAGTGGAAGGGCGAATTGGTGCTGCTCCACGAGGTCGCCGACGGCCCGGCCGATCGCAGCTACGGGCTGGCCGTGGCGCGGCTCGCCGGGATGCCGCCGACCACGGTGGCGCGCGCCAAGGCGGTGCTGGCGAAGCTCGAGGCCGGGCGGCAGAAGACCGGCGGGCTCGCTGCCGGGCTCGACGACCTGCCGCTGTTCGCCGCGACCTTGCCCGCCGAGGAAGAGCAAGGCGATGCGGTGCGGCGCGAGGTGGAAGCGCTCGATGTCGACGCGCTCACCCCGCGCGAGGCGCTCGATACGCTCTATCGGCTGAAGGCGCTGGCGCGGGAGGGGTGAGCCTTCTGCCTCCCTGCCTTCTTACTCCCCTCCCTTGAACAAGGGAGGGGTCGGGGGTGGGTTGGTGTGGGGGAACCGCAGCAACCGCCTCATACCCACCCACCCCCAGCCCCTCCCTTCACCAGGGAGGGGAGCAGAAGGGGGACGGGAGCAGCGTCACCTGATTCCGAACGGCACCACGCAATTGCTCTGCGTGTGCCCGATCTCGGCGCGGCCCAGGAACGGCACGCCCATGTCGCGACACCAGCGCGTCATCATCGTTTCGAGCGGCTCGTTCCACGGCGGATCATTGGCCTGCACATCGGTCACCGCGCCGAGCCGCACCCCGGCGATGCCGCGCAACTGGGTCGCGTTGGCGACGGTGAACAGCATGCGATCGACATTGTAGAGCGGCTCGGACACCTCCTCGATCATCAGCACATGATCGGCGAGATCGGGCAGCCACGGCGTGCCGATCAGGCTGTGCAGGATCGCCAGGTTGAACGCCGCCGAAGGGTGCCCGCCGAGCCCCGGCTCCAGCCCCTGCCGGTCGCCGGTGAGCCAGCCCAAAGTGCGCGCGATCGTGCGGTCGCCGCCGTCGCGCATCACGTCGACCGGCATCGGGCCGTGCGCCGGATGCCCGATCCGCCGGGCATAAAGCGCGGCGAGCATGAACCCCATGTCCGAATAGCCGACATAGGCCTTGCTCTTCGCCGCCGCCGACAATTGCGGCATCGCGGTGGACAGGATGCGCTTCGACCCATAACCGCCACGGGCGAACCAGATTGCGTCGAACGCCGCATCATTGGCGAATTCGAGGAACGCCGCCGCGCGCCGCGCATCGGGGCCGGCGAAATGGCCGCCATCGCTTTCGAAACATTGCGGGTGAAAGACGAGGTCGACCGCCGGATAAGCGAGCGCCGCGAACGCCGCGGTGCGCTCCGCCGCCAGCCGATCGAGCGTCTTGGCCGGCGCGACGATCCCGATACGCAACGTCATTCCCCCGGGTTGAGCCTGTCCCGAAACCGCGATAGCGCGCCGTCATGCGTGACGGCAACCTTGCTCGCGCCCGGCTTGCGCCACCACCGTCGTCACCCCGGCCTTGAGCCGGGGTCCATCGGGAGGCAAGGGCAAGGCAAGAGGTTCTTGCCGCCGAGCGTGCGGCACAATGGACCCCGGCTCAAGGCCGGGGTGACGTGGCGGGTCATACATCTCGTGCGCGAAAGCGCGCGACAGGAGTGCGCTCATGAGTTCCGATCAACGTTACTTCCTCGTCGGCGTCGGCGGATCGGGGATGATGCCGCTGGCGATGATCCTCGCCGGGCGCGGCGCCACCGTCGCGGGGTCGGACCGCTCGCTCGACCAGGGGCGCGTGCCGGCCAAATTCGATGCGCTGCGGGCGATGGGGGTCACGCTCCATCCGCAGGACGGATCGGGGATCACCTCCCCCGACCAGATCGTCGTCGCTTCGGCGGCAGTGGAAGAAACGGTCGCCGATCTCGTCACCGCGACCGGGCTCGGCTGCCCGCGGCTGACCCGCGCCGAGCTCAACGCCCGGTTGTTCAACGCCAGCCCGCTGCCGATCGGCGTCGCGGGCACATCGGGCAAATCGACGGTGACCGGCATGATCGCGGCGATCCTCCACGCCGCCGGCGGCGATCCGACGGTGATGAACGGCGCGGTGATGAAGGATTTCGCCAGCCCCGACCGCCCCTTCGCCAGCGCGCTGGTCGGCACGGGCGCGGCCTATGTCAGCGAGGTCGACGATAGCGACGGATCGATCGCGCTCTACACGCCGCGCATCGCGGTGCTCAACAATGTCAGCCTCGATCACAAGTCGCTCGAGGAGCTGAACCAGCTGTTCGGCGCGTTCAGCGGCAAGGCGGCGCATGCCATCGTCAACATCGACAATCCCGATGCCGCGGCGCTCGCGCTCGCGCTGCCGCGCGACCGGGTGACGCGGTTCGCGATCGACCGCGCCGCCGATCTGCAGGCGACCGATATCGTCGAGGAGCCCTTTGCAGCGCATTTCTCGCTCGGCGACAGGCGCGTCCGCCTGGCGGTGCCGGGGCGGCATAATGTCGCCAATGCGCTGGCGGCGATCGCCGCGACGCTGGCGGCGGGCGTCCCGCTCGATCAGGCGATCGCGGGGGTCGAGCATTATACCGGGTTGAAGCGGCGCTTCGATCTTATCGGCACCGCGGCGGGCGTCGCGGTGATCGACGATTTCGGGCACAACCCGGACAAGATCGCCGCCACCCTCGATACGCTCCACGCCTTTCCCGGCCGCCTGCTCCTGCTGTTCCAGCCGCACGGTTACGGCCCGCTCAAGGTGATGCGGCGCGAGCTGGTCGCGATGTTCGCCGGCAAGCTCGCCGCGGGCGACCGGCTGGTGATGCCCGATCCGGTCTATCAGGGCGGGACGGTGACGCGCGAGGTGACCAGCGCCGATATCGTCAGCGACATCGCGATCGCCGGCGGCGACGCGCGGCATATCCCCGACCGCGAGGCCGCTGCCGCCGCTTTGGTGGCGGAAGCCGCACCGGGCGACCGGATCGTCGTGATGGGCGCGCGCGACGATACATTGCCGTTGCTCGCGGCGCGGATGGTGGAGATGCTGGCGCGGCGTTGAATAAG
>JAFKLV010000520.1 GCA_017304125.1 Sphingomonadales bacterium | reverse complement strand
CGCCGTCGATGTTGTCGGTGGCGACGAAGGGGCCGGTGTGCGACTTCCAGGTGTTGTCGGTTGCCACCACCTGATGCGTGCCATCGGTGTAGTCGATGCGCATCTGAGCGACCAGGCTGAGGCCGGTCCCGTAGAGTCCGGGGCCCCACATACCTACCTTGCCGGCCCACCAGCCGTCGGCGAGCGCGCCGCCGATGGCGTTCTCTCCCGGTTTCACCTGATCGGTGACATCGTAGCTCTGGTACTGGATGCGCTTCTTGTAGTCGGTCCAGCCCGGTGCGAGGAACTGATCCCCGACCTTCTCACCGTTCAGCTGCAGCTGGTAGATACCGTGCGCAGCGGCGTAGACGCGCGCCGACTTGATGGTCTTGCCCGCATCGGTGGTGAACTCCTTGCGCAGCAACGGGCGGTTGGAATCGCTGCTCCGGTAGAGCGCGTCCGAGCGGTTGCCGACACGCAGGCCCGCGTCGGTGAGCGTGCCGCCGTTGAACGGGTTGCCCTGTGAGAAGTCGGTATCGAGCAGCACGTCGCCGTTCTTCGCCGTGACCTTGACCGCCTTCACATCCGCGGTCTCGTTGATGTCATTGGCGAAGTCCTGACGAAAGCCGACAAAGCCCTTGGTGAACGATGCGTCGGTGCGCTGATCGATCTGCACGCCATCGAGCTTGGTCGTGATCGTGCTGCCGTCAACGGTCACCGACAGGCGATGCGTGCCGCTCAACAATTGATCGGAAGAGATGCCCGGGATCGCTTTGTTGTCGAGCAGTGTGTACGTACCGTTGACTCGCTTGTGGGGACGGAACTTGGGGATGCCCGTGCCGTCTGCCGTGGAGATCTGCCACATGTACGCGTTTCGGGTGTCGGCAGCGCGCACGAAGACGCCGATGGCCAATTTGTCGATGTCGAAGTCGAAGTCGGCGGTGTAGTTCGCCCACTTGTCGACTTCGCCGCCGGCCGCCTTGCCGATCCAGTCGGCCTGCCAGTCGTTGCTCGCAAGCCCGGTCTCGAACCAGCTGGGCGTCGACCAGTCACCTGGCTGATCCGCCCCGTCCCAGAGCTTCACCTGCCAGTAGTAGCGAGTCTGGCTCTGCAGATCTGCGCCGCCGTAGGTGACGTTGAGCTGATCGTCCGAGGCGACCTTGCCGGTGCTCCAGACATCGTCGCCACCCGGTGCGGTGCCGACGCGCAGCTCGTACGCGCTCTGCACCACACCGCGCGCCTCGGCGACTGACTTCCAGCTGAAAGTGGGCGGATCAGTGGCGATGCCGAGCGGAGTGGTGCGTGCGTTGGTCTGCAGTGAGA
>JAFKLV010000519.1 GCA_017304125.1 Sphingomonadales bacterium | reverse complement strand
CGGCTATAACAGCGCGATCCTCTCTGCGCGCTACGAGCTGGGTCCGGTCCGCTTCGGGGTCGAGGTGAACAATCTGTTCGACTCCAAGCGCGTCACCAATATCAACGCCGGCAAGACCGCGGCCGCCGACCAATATTTCTATCAGGTCGGCCGCACGGTAACCGGCGATATCACGGTGAAATTCTGAGCATGGCGCCGTTGCTCGCAACCGGGCGAGCAACGGCCGTCAGGCGGCGAGATAATTGCCGACGCCGATCACCACGGTGGACAAGAGCAGCGCGCCGATCCCCAGCCACACCAGCCACCGCGTGCCGGCGCGCACCCCAGCCCATTCGCGCAGCGCGAAGCCCCACAGGGTCGAGAACAGGATGATGCTGGCCATGTGCAGCGTCCAGGAGGAGAAACCATATTTCCCCATCTGGCTTTCGCCCATCGTGTAGAAGAAGAACTGGAAATACCACAATGTCCCGCCCAGCGCGGCGAGGAGATAATTGTGCAGCAGCGGCGGCCTTTCCGCCGTGCCCTGCCCGGCGAGTTGCCCGGCCGAGCGGTTGCGCAGGATCAGCCAGCCGCACCAGATAAAATTGGTGGTGAAGCCGCCGAGCAGCACCACGCACAGCACCGGCAATCCCTGCCACAAGGGATCGGTGCCGGCGGCGATGCTCGCCGCGCGGATCGGCTGGCCGGCATCGAGCCCCCAGGCGAAGCACCCCGACATGATCCCCGAGAACACCGCGATCGCCAGCCCTTTGGGCAGGTTGAATTCGGCGACGCTCTGGCTGGCGGCGGCGCCCGCCATGTCGCGTTCCTTGCGGCGCCCGGCCAGCGCCACCACGACGATCCCCGCCAGGGTGATCGCGATGCCGACGAAGGTCATCTGCCCGCTCGACGTTTCCGCCAGCGCGCCGATCGTGCCGCGGAAGATCGGCGGCCCCATCGTCCCGATCATCGTCGTCAGCCCCAGCGCCACCGCCATGCCGAGCGACAGCCCGAGATAGCGCATCGTCAGCCCGAAGGTCAGCCCGCCGAACCCCCACATCGCGCCCCAGAACCAGCACCAGAACCAGGTCGATCCCGGCGTGCGCGCCAGCACGCCGAGCAGATCATGGGTCTGGATCGAGGCGAACAGCCAGGGGGCGATCAGCCACGAAAAAACCCCGCCGACCAGCCAGAATATCTCCCACGACCACAAGCGAATGCGGCGATAGGGGACATAGAAGCTGGCCGAGGAGAGGCCGCCAAGCCAATGAAATAAAACACCAATCAGCGGGTTTGCGCCCATTCCTCTCCCCCTTTTACGAGAATGTCCT
>JAFKLV010000260.1 GCA_017304125.1 Sphingomonadales bacterium | reverse complement strand
CCAGCGCGCGCGTGACGGCTTCGGTCAGGTCGCTGCGATGCCGCAGCACCGCGCGCCCGGTCGGCCCGAGCGACGGGAGCAGCGCGCACCAATTGGCATCGTCGAGCCGCGCGGTGCGCAGCACCGGCGCGGCGACGGCCTGATCGTCTTCGGCAAATACCGCGACGAGCCCGGCGGAAGGCGTCGCCAGCGCGAGCGCGCGCGCCGCGGCGGCGCGCACCGGCGCCGGCACGCGCTCGCGCAATTCGCGGAGCCGCGCGAGCAGCTCGGGCGTTTCCTCGATCCGGCCGCGCGCCGCCAGATCAGCGATCTGGCGAAACGCCGCCTGCGCGCCAAATGGCGTCGAGGCGTCCGCAGCAAGAACCGTCTTGAGGCTGTCGTCGAATCGCAATCGAATCACCCTGTCCCAACAGGCGACCATTCCGCCAACGGAACTTAATAATTAGCCGTCATCGCGCGCTTGCGGAACAGCGGATTTCTACACGTCGCAATGTGGGACAATTGCGTTTACGCGCAATAATCCTATGAACGACGCTGTTGAAATCGCCATGAATGTGCGTGGCGGTAACGTAGAATAACGTGCTCGACCGGATAGACAGACAGATTCTGGCCTATCTCCAGGAAGACGGGCGGATGACCAACGTTGAGCTGGCGGACCGCGTGGGCCTCACCGCCCCGCCCTGCCTGCGGCGGGTACGCGCACTGGAGCAGGCCGGCGTGATTCGCGGTTATCATGCCGAATGCGATGCTGCCCAGCTCGGTTTCCCGATCACGGTGTTCGCGATGGTCAGTCTGAAAAGTCAGGCCGAATCGGATCTCACGGCGTTCGAGACGCATGTCACCGCGCTCCCCGAGGTGCGCGAATGCCATATGCTCAACGGCGAGATCGATTTCGTGCTGAAGATCGTCGCGACCGATCTGGAAAGTTTCCAGCGCTTCCTGACGACTCACCTCACCGCCGCGCCCAATGTGGCCAGCGTCAAATCGTCGCTGACGATCCGTAGCGCCAAATCGGCGGCCGGGGTGCCGATCCTGGAATAATTCATTTCAACCTAAGCGGCGCGGCGACGCGCCGGACAAAAAAAGGGCGGCCTCTTGCGGGGCCGCCCTTTCCTTTTGCCGTAAGGCTGCGTGTCAGGCGGCCGGGGTGCCCAGCGCCGTCTCCCAGAAGGACGCGATATCCGCGCGCGGCGAACCCTTCACCAGCGCGAAAGCGGCCTTGGCGCCGGCGGCGTCGCCCGAGCTGGCAAGCGCGATGCCAAGGTGCGTGTTGACCGCATCCGCGTCGACGCCGCCCTTCTGCAGCGCGACCTTATACAGCTCGATCGCCTTGGCATAATTGCCCGCGCCGAGATGCGCGTCGGCGGTGCCGGCGGCGAGCTTGCCGTTGGCGGCCGCCTTGGCCTTGGCGTCGAGCGGATCGAGCGAGCCTTCGTTGGTGATCGACTGCTTGGCGACGCGATACAGATCGTTGGCGGTCGCCGAATCCGCCGGCAGCTTGCCCGCCGCACGGCCTTCGTCGATCACCGTCTTGCCTTCATACGGCAGACCGAGATCGATCGCATATTGCGCGTAGATCTCGTAGTCATACTGGTCCGCCAGCGCCTTTTCGCGGCGCAGCAGGCGGAACAGATCGACCTTCTGCCCCTTGTCCAGCGTCAGCGCACTGCCCTGCTGCAAGCCATAGACGAACAGGATGTCGCGCCAGTTCTTGGCGTTCGGATACGCCGCGATATAGCGCTTCATCCAGCCGATCGTGTCGGGGATCATGCGCTTCTGCAGCGTCTTCGCCATCGCATAGCGATAGAGCGATTCATCGGGCTTCTGCCCCGCCGCGATCTGCGCATCCATCGCCTTCTGCAGATCGGCCGAGCCACCCGCGACGTCGCCGCCCTCCATCTTGATCTTGACCATCTGGAGCGGAAGGTTGGGATCGGTGTAGCCGAGCTGCTGTGCGCGCTGGAAGAAGGCGATCGCTTCCTGCGGCTGCTTGGCGTTGGCGGCGATGATGCCGCGCTGATAGTTGAAGCGCGCCTGATCGGCCTGCGGCGTGCGCGGATTGGCGATCAGCGCGTCGAGCGGGCCCTTGATCTGATTGTCGTCGATCTGGTTGCCCATCTTGCCGACGGCGAGCTGGAGCTGGAATACCGAGGCGATATATTTGTCGTCGTCGCTCTTGGCGGCAGCGGCCACCTGCTGGACGATCGGCTCGGCAGTGGCATAATCCTTCGCCTGAAGCGCGGTCTGCGCCTTCACCGCGAGCGGCTGCACCTCCTTGCTGAGCTTCAGCGGCGGCGCTTTATTGGCGTCCTCTTTCTTATCCTTTTCCTTCGCCGACGCGGGCGCCACGAGCGCGACGCCACCGACGCCCGAAAGAAGGGCGGCGGCGATCGCGGCCCGGTAGATGGTTTTCATCGCGTTATTCTCTCCATACTGGAAGGCGCGCCGGCGCCTCGCCGCCGCTCTACTCCCCTGTTTCTGCCGGTTCAAGAAACCCCGAACGCAGTGAACATGGATTGAACGTGACGGGTTCCATCGATAGGCGCGATATCACGATGATCGCCGTAATCTCCCCCGCCAAGACCCTGGACTATGCCACCCCGCTACCGGCGATGGCGACCACCGCGCCACGCTTTGCCGACGAGGCCGCGACGCTTGCCTCTGCCGCGGCGAAACTGTCGCGCAAGAAACTCGGCGAGTTGATGCACATTTCGGACAAACTGGCGCAGCTTAACGTCGAACGGTTCCGCGGATTCGACGAATTGCCCGAGCGGCCGGCGATCCGCGCCTTCGCCGGCGACGTCTATTCCGGGCTGGAAGCCGCGACGCTCGACGAGACCGCGATCGATTTCGCGCAGGATCATTTGCGGATGCTGTCGGGGCTTTACGGCCTGCTGCGCCCGCTCGACCGGATGCGGCCCTATCGGCTGGAAATGGGCACGCGCTGGGCGCCGCGCCGCAAGAAGCTGACCGACTGGTGGGGGCAACGCATCGCCGATGCGCTCGCTGCCGATCTCGCCGCCGAGGGATCGGGGACGGTGCTCAATCTCGCCAGCCAGGAATATTGGGCGGCGGTCGACGGGCGGTTGCCGCGCGGCACGCGCATCATCGCGGTCGATTTCCGCGAGGCCGACGGGCGTTTCATCAGCTTTCACGCCAAGAAGGCGCGCGGGATGATGGCGCGCTGGCTGGTCGAACATCGCGTCACCGATGCGGATGCGATGCGCGGGTTCGACAGCGATGGTTACGCGTTCGATGCCGTCGCGAGCGCGGGCGATAACTGGAGCTTCCGGCGCCAGTAGAAGCTTAATCCAGCCCGAACGGAGCGGGCGAAGTCCCTGAAAGATATTTAATCTCCGCGTCACGCAGCGGCGAGCAGCACTTTGGCATTACACATGACGACGCCGGGAACAGGCGTTCGCAATGGAGTGAAGCCATGATCAAGTCCGCAATCCTCGCCGCCATTTCCGCCGCAGCGCTTGCGTCGGGCGGCATGGCCTATGCGCAGACCCCGGCCGCCAAGACGACCAGCGCTGTGAAGACGACCGCGACCAAGCGGGTCACCGCCGCGAAGACCACCGTGACCACCCCGGCCAAGGCGACCGCGACGAAGACCACCACTGCCGTCAAGACCGCGGCCGTGACCACCACCGCCAAGCCGGCTGCCACCTGGCACAAGGCCGCTGCCGCCCCGGCAGGCCGCATCGTCACCGCCACGACCAAGACCGGCAAGACCGTGCATTATGATTGCTCGAAGGCCGGCAACGCCAACAAGAAGGCGTGCAAATAAGCTGATCTACCGGTAGGCCGCCCTCGCGCGCGCAGGCGCGCGGGGGTGGTCAGCGCCTGTGCAGTCGGCTAGGGTTCGTCATCGAAACGACACAAGCCGAAAGCACTGATTCTTGACCGACGAGACCGTCCTCGCCGACCCTTCGGACATTGCCCCCATCTCCATCGTCGAGGAGATGAAGACCAGCTATCTCGATTACGCGATGAGCGTGATCGTCGCCCGTGCGTTGCCCGATGTGCGCGACGGGCTGAAGCCGGTGCATCGCCGCATCCTTTTTTCGGCCAATGAGAGCGGTTTCGTATGGAACCGCCCGTATCGCAAATCGGCGCGCATCGTCGGTGACGTGATCGGTAAATATCACCCGCACGGCGATACTGCGATCTACGACGCCTTGGCGCGTATGACGCAGGACTGGTCGATGCGCGCGCCGCTGATCGACGGCCAGGGCAATTTCGGCTCGATGGACCCCGATCCGCCCGCCGCGATGCGTTACACCGAAGCGCGCCTCGCCAAGATCGCGGATTATCTGCTCGACGATCTCGACAAGGATACCGTCGACTTCCAGCCGAACTATGACGCGTCGGAAAGCGAGCCGCAGGTGTTGCCGGCGCGCTTCCCCAACCTGCTCGTCAACGGCGCCGGCGGCATCGCGGTCGGCATGGCGACCAACATTCCGCCGCACAACCTCGGCGAAGTGATCGACGCCTGTTTCGCCTATCTCGACAATGGCGCGATCACCACCGAGGAACTGATGGAGATCGTGCCGGGGCCGGATTTCCCGACCGGGGCGATCATCCTCGGCCGTTCCGGTGCGCGCTCCGCTTATGCCACCGGGCGCGGCTCGATCATCGTGCGCTCGCGCCACGTGATCGAGGAGGGGCGCGGCGACCGGCGCTCGATCGTCCTCACCGAAATCCCCTATCAGCAGGGCAAGAACGCGCTCGTCGAGAAGATCGCCGAGGCCGCCAAGGACAAGCGCATCGAGGGCGTCAGCGATATCCGCGACGAATCGAACCGTCTCGGCGTGCGTATCGTCATCGACCTTAAGCGCGATGCGACCCCCGAGGTGGTGCTCAACCAATTGTGGCGTCACACCCCGGCGCAGGGCAGCTTCCCGGCCAATATCCTCGCGATCCGCGGCGGCCGGCCGGAGATGCTGGGCCTCAAGGATATCATCCAGGCCTTCATCCAGTTCCGCGAACAGGTGATCACCCGCCGCTCGAAGTTCGAGCTGACCAAGGCGCGCGATCGCGCCCATATCCTGCTCGGGCTGGTCATCGCGGTGACCAATCTCGACGAGATGGTGCGGATCATCCGCGGATCGGCGAGCCCGGCCGAGGCGCGTGCCGCCTTGCTCGCGCGCGAATGGCCGATCGCCGAAATCGCGCCCTATATCCGGCTGGTCGAGGCGGTCGAGGCCGAGGTTTCCGGCGACAGCTATCGCCTCAGCGAAATCCAGGTCCGCGCGATCCTCGATCTGCGCCTGCACCGCCTGACCGCGCTGGGCCGCGACGAAATCGGCGGCGAGCTGGAGCAGCTCGCGGCGTCGATCGCCGAATTGCTCGAAATCCTCGCCAATCGCGTCAAACTCTATCAGGTAATGCGCGACGAGCTGACCGAGGTGCGCGAATTGTTCGCCACCCCGCGCCGCACCGAGATCGCCGCCGCCGCCGACGGGATCGAGGACGAGGATCTCATCGAGCGCGAAGAGATGGTCGTTACGGTGACCATGCAGGGCTATATCAAGCGCACCCCGCTCGAGGCGTTCCGCGCGCAGGCGCGCGGCGGCAAGGGCCGCAGCGGCATGGCGACCAAGGACGAGGATGTGGTGACGGAATTGTTCGTCACCTCGACCCATACGCCGGTGCTGTTCTTCTCCACGCTGGGCAAGGTCTATCGCCTCAAGGTGTGGAAGCTGCCCGAGGGCGGCCCGGTGACGCGCGGGCGGCCGATGATCAACCTGCTCCCGCTCGCCGAGGGGGAGACGATCTCCACCGTGCTGCCGTTGCCCGAGGACGAGGCGGAATGGGGCAAGCTCCACGTCATGTTCGCCACCGCCAAGGGCAATGTGCGGCGCAACAGCATGGACGCCTTCACCAACGTGCCCTCGAACGGCAAGATCGCGATGAAGTTCGTGGGCGAGGATGAGGACGATCGCCTGATCGGCGTCGCGCTGCTCGACGAAGAGGACGACGTGCTGCTGGCGACCCGCCACGGCAAGGCGATCCGCTTCCCCGGCAGCGACGTGCGCGAATTCCAGAGCCGCGCCTCGACCGGCGTGCGCGGGATGCGGCTGGCGGCCGGCGACGAGGTGATCTCGCTGTCGATCCTCCACAAGATCGGGATTCGCGATTCGGAGGAGCGCGAGGATTATCTGCGCCATGCGCCGTGGAAGGGCGACGATCCCGAGCGCACCCCGCGCGTGATGGACGACGAGCGTTACGCCTATCTGTCCGAAAAGGAGCAGTTCATCCTGACGATCTGCGCCAATGGCTATGGCAAATTGTCGTCGGCGTTCGAATATCGCCGCACCGGTCGCGGTGGCCAGGGCATCACCAATATCGACAATATCAAGCGCAACGGACCGGTCGTCGGCAGCTTCCCGGCGACCAAGGCGCAGCAGCTGATGCTCGTCACCGATCAGGCCAAGATGATCCGCATCCCGCTCGCCGATCTGCGCGTGATCGGGCGCGGCTCGGCCGGCGTTCGCCTGTTCAACGTGGCGAATGACGAACATGTCGTCTCCGCCGCGCGGATCGACGAAAGCGAAGACGATACCGACATCGAAACGACGGAAACCACCGAAGCGCCGGAAACCCCGGACGCCACCGCATGAGCGACCGGCCGACCGTCGCGTATAAGGTGCTGACCGCCGATCAGATGGCGGCACTGGAGCGCGACGGGAGCTTCGCGGGGGCGCCGGTGGATCTGGCTGACGGTTATGTCCACCTCTCCACCGCGGCGCAGCTCACCGAGACGGTCGACAAGCATTTCGCCGGGCAAAGCGACCTGCATGTCGCCGCGGTCGATCTCACGTCGTTCGATGCCGCATCGCTGCGCTGGGAACGCTCGCGCGGCGGGCAATTGTTCCCGCATCTCTACGATGGTCCGCTGCTGCTCGAAACGGTGATCGCTTATGGCCCGCTGGAGCGCGATGCCGACGGGCGGGTGAAGCTACCGGTGGCGGGTTAACTCCACTCATTCCATCGTCCTTGTGTCCCCGCCTTGGCTCCCGCCTTCGCGGGAGCACAAGAGGGGTGACGGGGCCTTATGCGTCCACGATGGCCATCAGAAACCCGTCCCACTTCTTGCTGCCGACCGTCTGGATCGCGGTCGCGGTGAGGCGCGGTTCGCTCGACACATAGTCGAACAACGCGCGCGTCCCGAGAATGCGCGGGTCGTCGCTCGCCGCGTCAATCACCCCGCCCTCGCGGATCACATTGTCGACCACGATCACCGTCCCCGGCCGCGACAGGCGGATCGCCTCGCGCACATAAGCGACGTTATTTTCCTTGTCGGCGTCAATGAAGACCAGATCGAACGGCCCGTCGAGCCGCGTCAGCGTATCGAGCGCCGCGCCGGTCAGCACCGCGGTGCGCTCCGCCAGTCCGGCCCGCGCAAGATTGGCCCGCGCCACATCCGCGTGATGCGGGTCGATCTCCAGCGTCGTCACCCGGCCGGCGGCGCCCACCGCGCGCGCCAGCCAGATCGTCGAATAGCCGCCGAGCGTCCCCACCTCGAGCACGCGCCGCGCGCTGCTCGCCAATGTCAGCAGGTGGAGCAATTTCCCCTGCGCCGGGGAAACATCGATATCGGGCAAGCCGCCCGCCGCATTGGCGGCGAGCGCGCCGCTCAGCGGATCATCCGCGCCGAGCAATTTGTCGCCGATATAATGATCGACCGCCGCCCAGCCTGCATCCTGCGGCTGGGTGCGGTCGACCATCGGACTTATTCCTCGCCCTTGTAGATGCGGACGAGCTTGTCGAGCATCGCCAGCGCTTCGCCGCGCTCGCGCTGGAAGGTGTTACGACCGATGATCGAGCCGTTGCCGCCGCCGTCGCGAATGTCGCGCGCGTCCTGATAGACCGCATCGGCACCCTTGGCCGCGCCGCCCGAGAACACCACGATGCGACGCCCGGCGAAGCTGCACTGGACGACATGCGCCACGCGCTTGGCCTGGGTCGACCAGTCGCCGCCCTCATAGGCCTTTTTCGCATCGGCCTGTTCGATATGGTCGGTCGGCAGCTTCACCTTGATGATGTGCGCGCCGAGCAGCGCCGCCATATGCGCGGCATAAGCGCCGACATCGAGCGCCAGTTCGCCTGCCTTGGAAAGATTGCCGCCGCGCGGGTACGACCAGATCACGGTGGCGAGGCCAGCGGCTTTCGCTTCGGCGGAAAGCTCGCGAATCTCTTCCATCTGCTCGAAGATCTGATCCGACCCCGGATAGATCGTAAAGCCGATCGCCGCGCAGCCGAGCCGCAGCGCATCGTCGACGCCCGCGGTCACCGCCTGATCGACGGTGGTCGCCCAGCTGTTCGAGCTGTTGACCTTGAGGATCGTCGGTACCTGACCGGCAAAGGTATCGGCGCCCGCCTCGAGCATGCCGAGCGGCGCGGCATAGGCCGACAGCCCCGCGTCGATCGCGAGCTGATAATGGTAATGCGGGTCATAGGCCGGCGGGTTGACCGCGAAGCTGCGCGCCGGGCCGTGCTCGAACCCCTGATCGACCGGCAGGATGATCAGCTTGCCGGTGCCGCCGAGCCGCCCCTGCATCAGGATCCGGGCGAGGTTCGCCTTGGTGGCGGGCGAATCCGATTCGTATTTGTCGAGAATGGCCTTGACCGTCGGCGTCATCTTTTTCCCTTTGCCTGACCTCAGTTTTCTTGGGGTCTGTTAGCGAGGGGGGCCGCGCCGCGCCAGAGGGGATTGACGCGCGTCATCGTCCCGGCATTGTCTCTTATCGAAACCGGGGGGTAACAAAGATGCGCATACGCGACATCATGCTGGTGCTGGTTGCTGCAATGCTGACTGCGCCGATCGCTCAGGCGGCGGACCACACGCCGCGCGTCGGCCAGCCGGCCCCCGATTTCGAGCTGACGCTGATCGACGGCAGCAAAGTGCATCTCGCCGATCTCAAGGGGCAGGTGGTGGTGCTCAATTTCTGGGCGACCTGGTGCGTGCCGTGCCGCAAGGAATTGCCTACGCTCGATACCTATTACCAGTTGCGCAAGGCGGCGGGGCTGCGGGTGTTTGCGGTGACGACCGAGGATTCGGTGCCCACTTATCAATTGAAACCGCTGTTCGCGAAGATGTCGATCCCGCCGGTGCGCCGCATCAAGGGGCCGTTCGCGGTGATGGGCGGGGTGCCGACCAATTATGTGATCGATCGCGCCGGGGTGCTCCGCTACGCCAAGGCCGGGGTGTTCGACCTCGACGATCTCAATACGATCCTGATACCGCTGCTCAACGAGCGGCCGGCGACCTAGCCCTCCCCCACGTCACCCCGGCTGAAGGCCGGGGCGGCGGGTGGTGATTTTATCGCGTCAGCGCCTTCACGCCCGGCAGTTCCTTGCCTTCCATCCATTCGAGGAAGGCGCCGCCGGCGGTCGACACGAAGGTGAAGCTGTCAGCCACGCCCGCGTGGTTGAGCGCCGCCACGGTATCCCCGCCGCCGGCGACCGACACGAGGCTCCCATCCTGGGTCAGCGCCGCGGCGGTGCGCGCCAGCGCAACGGTCGCGGCATCGAACGGCGGGGTTTCGAAGGCGCCGAGCGGGCCGTTCCAGACCAAAGTGCGGCAGGTCTTGAGCACATCAGCCAGCGCCTCGACCGCGGCCGGGCCGACGTCGAGGATCATCTCGTCCGCCGCCACCTCATGCACGTTGATTGTGCGCGTCGGCGGATTGGGGCGGAATTCCTTCGCCACCACCACGTCATAGGGCAGATGGACGGTGCAGCCGGCGCGGTCCGCCGCTGCGAGGATCTCTTCGGCGGTGCCGGTCAGATCATGTTCGCACAAGCTCTTGCCGACGTTCACGCCGCGCGCGGCAAGGAAGGTATTGGCCATCCCGCCGCCGATGATCAGATGATCGACCTTCGCCACCAGATGCTTGAGCACATCGAGCTTGGTCGACACCTTGGCCCCGCCGACCACCGCCGCGACCGGGTGTTCGGGCTTCCCGAGTGCCTGTTCGAGCGCGTCGAGCTCCGCTTCCATCGCACGGCCGGCGAAGGCCGGGTGCCGCCGCGCCAGCCCCTCGGTCGAGGCATGCGCGCGGTGCGCGGCGGAGAAAGCGTCATTGACGTAGAAGTCGCCAAATTGCGCAAATCGTTCAATGACCTTGTCGTCATTCTTCTCTTCACCCGAGAAGAAGCGCGTATTCTCCAGCACGGCGATGTCGCCCGCGACCAGCTCGGCCGCAGCCGCATCGGCGCCTTCCCAATCGATGAAGCGCACCGGACGACCGAGCACATTGGCATAGGCTTCGGCGATCGGCGCCAGCGAATTTTCCACGCTCGGCTGCCCCTTCGGTCGCCCGAAATGCGCGAGGACGAGCACGATCGCGCCCTTGTCGGCGAGTTCGGCAACGGTGGGCACGGTGGCGCGCAGCCGCGTGTCGTCGGTCACCCGGCCATTGGCGACGGGGACGTTCAGATCCTCGCGGACGAGGACCCGCTTGCCGGTGACGTCACCGATATCGTCGAGCGTTCGGAAGGGCTTGGACATGATTGTTCGATCCTGATCTCATCGCCGACGGCAATCTCGCCGCCAGTGATCACCTGCGTACAAACGCCGCCGCGCCAATCGGGGGTCAGCGCATCCTTGAGCCCCGGTGCCACAGCCTCCATGCGGCTGCACGGGTCGCATTCGATGGTTACTTCGAGCACGACATCGCCGATCACGATCCGCGCGCCGGGCTGCTGCGGCAGATCGACGCCTTCGACCAGCAGGTTCGCGCGGCGCTCGGCCCAGAGCACATCCGTGCCCAGCGCGGCCATCGCGCGATCCCAGTCGTCACGCTCGATCAGCGTCACCTGCCGCTTGTGCGGCCGGCGCTTGACGCCACCGCGATAGTCGCCGGCGATGCCGCCTTCCAGCGTCACCGCCGCGCTGGCGACCGTTTCCATCGGTGCCTTGGGAAAGGCGTGGCGCGCGATGCCGGCGAGGCGGCCAGTGGCCGTCATCGTCCCCACCGGTCGCGCGCCTGCCGGATCACCCCAGCCGCGCCATCGCGGTGGCGGTGTCGACCATGCGGTTCGAGAAGCCCCATTCATTGTCATACCAGCTGACGACGCGCACCAGCTTGCCGTCGATCACCGCGGTTTCGAGGCTGTCGACGGTCGACGAGGCCGGGGTGTGCATCAGGTCGATCGAGACGAGCGGCTCGTCGGTGAAATCGAGGATGCCCTTGAGGCGGCCGGTTTCCGACGCGGCCTTGAGGATCTGGTTGACCTCGTCCTTGGTCGTGTCGCGCTTCGGGGTGAAGGTCAGGTCGACGAGGCTGACGTCCGGGGTCGGGACGCGGATCGCCGAACCGTCGAGCTTGCCCTTCAGCTCGGGCAGCACCTCGCCCACCGCGCGCGCCGCGCCGGTGGTGGTCGGGATCATCGACATCCCCGCCGCACGCGCGCGACGCAGATCTGGGTGGATCTGGTCGAGAATCTTCTGATCGTTGGTGTAAGCGTGGACGGTGGTCATCAGCCCGCGCTCGATGCCGATCGCGTCGTTAAGCACCTTCGCCACCGGGGCGAGGCAGTTGGTGGTGCACGATGCGTTCGACACGATCGTGTGGGCGGCCTCCAGCTTGTCGTCATTGACGCCGAACACGACGGTCAGGTCGACATTCTTGCCCGGTGCGGAAATCAGCACCTTCTTGGCGCCGGCATCGATATGCTTCTGGCAGGATTCGCGATCGGTGAAGAAGCCGGTGCATTCCAGCACCAGCTCGACGCCCAGTTCCTTGTGCGGCAGGTTCGCCGGGTCGCGCTCGGCGGTGACGCGGATGCGCTTGCCGTCGACCACCAGATCCTGCCCCTCGGCGGAGACGGTGCCCGGCCAGCGGCCGTGGACGCTATCGCGCGAGAACAGCCATGCGTTCGACTTGGCATCGGCCAGATCGTTGATCGCGACCAGCTCCAGCTCGCCGCCGCGCTCCAGAATAGCGCGTGCCACCAGGCGGCCGATGCGCCCGAAACCGTTGATCGCAACCTTCGTCATAATAGCCTCATAACCTCCCGATATCGGTGGACCGCTTGCGGCCGGCGAGAAACCCTAATTCGCGCGTGCCTTTGCGCGAGGGACATGGCTTGCGTCAACCGTGCGACGGGCCGCTGGCGCCGGGCTTGTCCCGAAACCGACGGGTTCCTATCGTGGCACGATGACAGACCCCTCGCTGTTGCACCGGATCGAGGCGGCGGTCGCGCGGATCGAAGCCGCCGCCGCTACCCAGCGCAAGGAGAGCGATTCGCTCACGCGTCGCCACGCCACCTTGCGTGAAACGATGACGCGCGCCGTGGCGGCGCTCGACGAGATCATCGCAAGGGAAGACGATTGATGGCGACGGTGATGCTGGAGATTGGCGACCATCGCTGGCCGGTCGCCTGCCGCGACGGCGAGGAAGCGCGACTCGAACTGCTCGGATCGATGATCGCGGAGCGCTGGCCCGATGCGGCGCGCGCTGCCGGCAATGCGGGAACGCTGCAGGCTTTGCTGCTCGCCGCGCTGATGCTGGCGGACGATCTGGCCGATGCGCAATCGGGCGAAAAGCGCACCCCGGAGGAGGCGACCGCGCTGGTCGCGATCGCCGAGAAGCTGGAAGCGCTCGCAACACGCCTTGAGAAAAAGCCCGCGACCTCCTAAATCCATTCGCGGCGGGCACTGCCCGATACGAGCCAAGACTTATCCCTGAGGCTATTCATCATCCATGGGGGCTGTCCCTGCGCAGATCCTGGTCTGACGTACATGGTCCCCACCTGACGTACTGGGCGTCAGTGGATATTCCGGCAAACGGTCATGGCGGTCCCGCCACCTTTCACATAATCCGCCTGACATGACCGATGCGAGCGACAAGACAGCGATCCGCGCCGCCGCCCGTGCCGCGCGCGCGCGGTTCGTCGCAACACATGGCCGCGTGGTGCCCTGCCCCGCCCCATTTCATGCCCTGCTGTCGCACGGCCTTACCGTGGCGAGCTATGTCCCGGTCGGCAGCGAGGCCGATCCGATGGCGCTCGCACGCGTGGCGGTCGATGCCGGCTGCGCGATCGCGCTGCCGCATGTCGTCGATCGCGCGACCCCGTTGCGCTTCCTCGCCTGGGATACCGAGGCGGCGCTGGCCGCCGGGCCGTTCGGCCTGTCGCAACCGCATGATCATGCCGCCGAGCTTGCGCCGGACATCATCCTCACTCCGCTGGTCGCCTTTACCCGCGCGCTCGACCGGCTCGGGCAAGGCGCCGGGCATTATGACCGCGCCTTTGCACGTTTTCCCGCTGCGCGGCGGATCGGGGTTGCGCTTTCCGTGCAGGAAGTGAAGGCGCTGCCGGTCGATCCGTGGGACATGCCGCTCCACGCGATCGTTACCGAGAGGGAATGGATTACGTCATGACGCCAAGCTGGCGCAAACCCGCGGGAATGCTGATCATCCTCGCGCTCATCGCGCTCTGGTGCGTCGCCGTCGTCAGCCTGTCGGGCATTGTCGGCGGGTGGCATTGGGCGCTGTAACTGCCATTCTATGTCATCACCGGGATCATCTGGATCGCCCCGCTGAAGCCGCTGCTGCGCTGGATGGAGACCGGCCGCTGGCGTTGATGTTCTCATTATGTTCTGAGATTGTCGGGCAATGGATCATGCCCGCCCCCCACATGATCGCTCAAAGGCGC
>JAFKLV010000518.1 GCA_017304125.1 Sphingomonadales bacterium | reverse complement strand
GCTCTTCAGCCGTCATCTGCATCACCAGTCCCCCGAAGCGCCCCCGCCGCCGCTCGATCCGCCGCCGCCGCCGGTAAAGCCGCCGTCACCCCAGCCGCCGCCCCCGCCGGAATCGCCACCGCCCCAACCGCCGCTGCCACCCCAGCTCCCGCGGGTCGCCTCGCGACCGATCTCATTGGCGATCGACCACAGGATGATCGGCAGCGCACCAGAGCCGCTACCGTCGTCATAGCGCTGGCCGCGCCCGCGCCGTGCAAAGAACAGCAGCACGAACAGCAGCACCATGCCCCAGAAGATCAGCCCGAGCGGGATGCCCCCGCCGCCGGTCCGCTGGCGCTGATGAATGTCGTTATATTGTTTGACCGCTGCATCGAGACGCGCTTGCGCTTCCTCGGGCGACGCGCGGAGTTGCGCAATGATTGCGTCAGCTCCTTTCTCAATCGCCTCCGGTGCTTTCCCCTCGCGGATCAGCGGCATCATGTCATTGAACGTGATGACACTTGAGAGCGCATCGGTCAGGATCGGTTCCAGCCCATAGCCTACCTCGATGCGCGGGCCGCGGTGGCCTGCTGGATTGTTGGGAGCCGCGATCAAGATGACGCCGTTGTTTACGTCGCGCAGCCCGACTGCCCAATTGCGGAACAATTTGTTGGCATATTCTTCGAGCGGATAGCCCTGCGTGTCGTTGACCGTCACGACGACCAACTGTCGCTTAGTATCGTGCTGCAAGGCTTCGAGCTTCTGTGTCAGCCGAGCTTGGGCGTCGGGCGACAGCAGATGTGCGTCATCCACTACCAGCCCGGTAAACTTCGGAAACGTCTGCGCCACCGCGGGCAGCGCGAGCATCGCAAGCACGGCGACAACGAGCGCGAGCAAGGCCCGCGCCCATTGCCATTCGGACCGATTGGCGGCCGGGGGGCGCATGATCACCTCAATTGCCGAAATTCACCTTGGGCGCGGTATCGGCGCCGGGGGTGGTCGCCTCGAACGGCACCATCGGCTTCGCCCCGTAGAAGATTTTCGCGCCGATCGCGGCCGGGAAGGTGCGGATCGTCGTATTATATTGCTGCACCGCCTGATTGTAATCGTTGCGGGCGATGGTGATGCGATTCTCGGTGCCTTCGAGCTGGCTCATCAGCGTCGTGTAATTGCCCTGGCTCTTGAGCTCGGGATAGGCCTCCTGCAGCCGCTGGAGCGACAGCGTCACGCCGGCCTGCGCATTCTGGAATTGCTGCATCTTGGCCGGATCGGTGAGCTGGTCACCCGACACCTTGACCTGATTGGCCGAGGCGCGTGCCTGCGTCACTTCGACGAG
>JAFKLV010000517.1 GCA_017304125.1 Sphingomonadales bacterium | reverse complement strand
GGGGGCAGATCGGGATTGCCCATGCCGAGATCGATAATGTCCTCTCCCGCCGCGCGCGCCGCTGCCCGCATCGCATTGACCTCGGCGATGACATAAGGGGGCAGGCGCTTCATGCGGTAGAATTCGTCGGACATTGGAACTCCTTTCGGTGCGAACGTCATACCGTGTCCGATGCGCCGGCGACAGGGGGCAGGCGGCAAAATGCGCCGCCAGCGAATTTCCGCGTCGTCACCCCCCCCTTGTGTCCCCGCGAAGGCGGGGACCCAGTCTGGGCTCCCGCCTTCGCGGGAGCACAATTGAGGATCAGCCCGCCGCCCGCGGTAAACAGCCGAAAAACCGGGTTCTGCTGGCCACCGATCCGGCCTAGGCTAAGCGGCCGCCCCCGATTCAGCGGCTGGCGGATGCGTCGAGGAGAGGTTGATGACCGATACCCAAGCCCCCAGCCTGGCCGATCTCCAGCGCTGGACCTGGGTTCTCGGACGGGCGCAGCAGATGATGATGGAGCAGGGGCTGGCCGCGATGCGCACCCCCGCGGCGGGCGCGCCGGTCGTGCCCGGCTTCAACGATCCCGCGACGCTGCAGCGCGCCAGCGACTTCTGGCAGAACAGCCTCACCCTGTGGCAACGCTTCCTCCAGCCCGACGACGCGGCCGCGGCCGCGGCGGAGAGCAAGCCGCAGGATCGCGACAAACGCTTCAAGGCCGAGGCGTGGCGCGACAATCCGTTGTTCGCGTGGATCCGCGAAAGCTATGTCATGATCGCCGATCACCTGATGAACAGCGTCGACGCGATCGAGGGGGTCGATGCCCGGCAGCGCGAGCAATTGCGCTTCGCCACACGGGGCTTCATCGATGCGATGAGCCCGTCGAACTTCGCCTTCACCAACCCCGAGGTGATCGACAAGACGATCGAGACCCGCGGCGAGAATCTGCTCAAGGGTCTGCAGCATATGCTGACCGACATCGGGCGCGGGCAGCTCACCCACACCAATGGCGACGCGTTCGAGGTCGGCCGCAACCTCGCAGTCACCCCCGGCAAGGTGGTGAAACGCACCCCGCTCTACGAGTTGATCCAATATACCCCGACCACCAAACAGGTGCTGTCGATCCCGCTGGTGATCTTCCCGCCGTGGATCAATCGCTTCTACATCCTCGATCTGACGCCGGAGAAAAGCTTCATCCGCTGGTGCGTCGATCAGGGGATCAGCGTGTTCATGGTCTCGTGGAAGTCGGCCGATGCGACGATGGCCGATGTGGCGTGGGACGATTATATCGCCGCGCAGATCGACGCGATCGACACGGTGCGCGGCGCGCTCGACG
>JAFKLV010000516.1 GCA_017304125.1 Sphingomonadales bacterium | reverse complement strand
CCCCGCCCTGCTGCGCCGGGCCGAGGCGGCCGGAGTCTTCCTGCTCATCGGGCGCGGCCTGCGAATTGGTCTGCGCTGCGGCGGGGGCAACGGGCGGATTGTCGGCGGGCGCGGCCTGCGCGGCGGCGGCCAGCAATGCGAGCGTGATCGACATGTTATTTCCCTGGACGAGTGGGTTCGTCGATCAGTCTTGTACCTTCGCTTTCAATCCCGACCAAGAAAGTAGGATTTCAGTCCACCCGCTTGAAAACTTCATTCGTCGCACCATCTTTTCGGTTGCACGGCGCCACTGATCGGGCCGTGTGGATGCGGCGCGACATGCGCGCATCCGATCATCGTCAACTCGCTCAGATGAGGATTTGATATGCGACTGGACCTGACCCCCTACCGCCGCTCGACGATCGGCTTCGACCGACTGTTCGACCTGCTTGAGACCAATGCGCGCTCGGCGGCCGACAATTATCCCCCTTTCAACCTCGAGCGTCTCGCCGAGGATCGCTATCGTATCACCTTGGCGATCGCCGGCTTCACCCGCGACGAGATCGAGATCACCGCGCAGCAGAATTTGCTGCTCGTCGCCGGCAAGAAGGCCGAGGCGCAGGACAATGCCAATTTCCTGCATGTCGGCATCGCGCATCGCAGCTTCGAACGCCGTTTCGAGCTGGCCGATTTCGTGTTCGTCGAGGACGCGCGGCTCAATGACGGGCTGCTGGTGATCGATCTGGTCCGCGAAGTGCCCGAGGCGATGAAGCCCAAGAGCATCGCGATCCGCACCGGCGCGCCGCTGGCCGCTGTCGATGCCAAGGCCGACGAAGCCAAGGCTGCGTAACCGCGCAGCGCCGGAAAGTTCGGCGCCTCCTTGCTCCCTTTCCGAGGCGTCGGGGGCGTCCGGGTCGAAAGGCCCGGGCGCCTCTTTTCGTTTATGGCGCACCGCGCGTTGGCGCGGCACCATCTCACCCCGTTCGGGCGAACGGATGTGAAGGCGCGTCCCGCCCTAATGCGCTGCGATATGCCCGTCGCGATGAATCAGCGCCTCGAACGCGCCGGGATCGAGCGGGGCGCGAAAGCGGCAGCCGGCGGCGAAATCGTCCGCCCACATCACATCCGCGCCGACCGGGCCGATCCCCGGCAGGGTCAGCCAGATCGCCATCCCTTTGCGCAGCGCCGAATAAGTGCTGAGCCGCGCGCCGTGGATCGACAGGTCGATCACCTTGCACAAGGTGCGGGCGAGCCCGCCCGGTTCCTCAGTGAGGGACTCAAACGAAACCGGCGCACGCGGATCGCGGCGCCGGCTATCGCTAGATAAAGGTTCAAATTC
>JAFKLV010000259.1 GCA_017304125.1 Sphingomonadales bacterium | reverse complement strand
CCGGTCGCAGCGCAGCACGACGAGCGCCTCGCCGCCGGCGCCGAACATCGCGCGGGTGCCGCGGCTGTCCGGGGCGTAGCGCCAGGTGCCGGGGGTCAGCGGCCAGTCGCGCCAGTCGTCGGCGAGCGGCGCCGGTGCGGGGGCCGTGACGGGGGCCGGCGGAGGTGGAGGCGGGGCGGGCGCAACCGGAGCAGGTCGCGGCGGTGCGCTGACGCATGAGGCAAGTGCGAGCGCGGCAAGCGCGGAACTGGCGGGCAAAATACGACGACGCATGGTATATAGGTATGACGGGGCAAGCGCCCGCGCTCAACCGGAACCAGCACGGGCGCCGATCGGTTCAGCGCAGAAGGAGGCGCGGAATGACGATGAGCGACAAGAAAAAAGGTAATCTCGTCGAGGAAGTGCTGGACGAGACTCTGGTCGACCCGGCGTCGCCGGCGAACCACCCGTCGAAGAAGCCGCCGCAGACGATCCGCAACGAACCCGCCGAGAAGCGCGGATGCCTCGCCACGTTCCTTCCGCCGTGGATTGGCGGGAAGGGACGCGATTCGGGATCGCACGACCACCGATAACCGTCACCCCGGCGAAAGCTGGGGTCGCGTGGCCCAAGGGCCATGTTTGCGGCCTGAGATCCCAGTTTTCGCTGGGATGACGGGAAGGGGCTGGGATGACGGGGAGTTGGCGGTGGGGGCTAGCGCCCGCGTCCGCCGAACTTCCGCTGCACCTTGCCGAAGCGCGTCTTGCGCGTGCCGGGCTTGCCCTCGTTGGAGCGCCCCATGACCGGCGCCTTCTGCTGATCGTGCGGCAGCCCGAGTTCCTGCTGCTCCAGCGCACGGATCTCGTCGCGCAGCCGGCCGGCTTCCTCGAATTCCAGATCGGACGCGGCCTTGCGCATCTGCTTTTCGAGTTCCTCGATATAGGCGCGCAGATTGTGCCCGACCATGTGCGGCAGATCCTCGTCGATCTCGACCGTCACCTGATCCTTCGAGGCGACATGCGCGATGATGTCGCCGATATTCTTGCGCACCGTCGCCGGGGTGATGCCGTGCTCGCGGTTATATTCCTCCTGCTTCTCGCGGCGCCGCGCGGTCTCGTTCATCGCGCGCTCCATCGAGCCGGTGATGCGATCGGCGTAGAGGATCACCCGCCCGTCGACGTTGCGCGCCGCGCGCCCGATCGTCTGGATCAACGAGGTTTCGGAGCGCAGGAAGCCTTCCTTGTCGGCGTCCATGATGCACACCAGCCCGCATTCGGGGATATCGAGCCCCTCGCGCAGCAGGTTGATCCCGACCAGCACGTCATAGACCCCGAGCCGGAGGTCGCGGATCAACTCGATGCGCTCCAGCGTCTCGACGTCGGAGTGCATGTAGCGGACCTTGACCCCCGCCTCATGCATATATTCGGTGAGATCCTCGGCCATCCGCTTGGTCAGCGTGGTGACGAGCGTGCGATAGCCCTTCTCGGCGGCCTTGCGGCATTCGACGATGCAATCCTGCACCTTTTCCTCGACCGGGCGGATTTCCACCGGCGGGTCGATGAGGCCGGTCGGGCGGATCACCTGTTCGGAGAAGACGCCGCCGGTCTGCTCCATCTCCCACCCGCCCGGCGTCGCGGAGACGCACACCGTCTGCGGACGCATCGCATCCCATTCGTTGAAGCGCAGCGGGCGATTGTCGATGCACGAGGGGAGACGGAAGCCATATTCGGCCAGGGTGATCTTCCGCCGGTGGTCGCCGCGCGCCATCGCGCCGACCTGCGGCACTGTCTGGTGGCTTTCGTCGACGAACAGCAACGCGTTTTCAGGAAGATATTCGAACAGGGTGGGGGGCGGCTCGCCCGGCATGCGCCCGGTGAGGAAGCGCGAATAATTCTCGATCCCCGCGCAGCTGCCGGTCGCCGCGATCATCTCCAGATCGAAATTGGTGCGCTGCTCGAGCCGCTGCGCCTCCAGCAGCCGGCCCTCGCCGGTCAGTTCCTTGAGCCGTTCGGCCAGCTCGTGCTTGATCGCTTCGGTCGCCTGCTTGAGCGTCGGCCCCGGCGTCACATAGTGCGAATTGGCATAGACGCGGACATAATCGAGGCTCGCGACCTTCTTGCCGGTCAGCGGATCGAACTCGACGATCTCCTCGATATCGTCGCCGAAGAAGGAGATGCGCCACGCGCTATCCTCATAGTGCGACGGAAAAACCTCCAGATTGTCGCCCTTCACGCGGAAATTGCCGCGCGCGAAGGCGGCGTCGTTGCGCTTGTACTGGAGCGCGACGAGCTTGCGCACGATCTCGCGCTGGTCGACCGTCTGACCCTTTTTGAGATCGAAGATCATCGCGGAATAGGTTTCGACCGAGCCGATACCGTAGAGGCACGAAACCGAGGCGACGATCAGCACATCGTCGCGCTCGAGCAGCGAACGCGTCGCGGAATGCCGCATCCGGTCGATCGCCTCGTTTACGCTCGACTCCTTCTCGATATAGGTGTCGGATCGGGCGACATAGGCCTCGGGCTGGTAATAATCATAGTAACTGACGAAATATTCGACAGCGTTTTCAGGGAAGAAGCTCTTGAACTCGCCATAAAGCTGCGCGGCGAGGATCTTGTTGGGCGCGAGGATCAGCGCCGGGCGCTGCAATTGCTCGATCACCTTGGCCATCGTGAAGGTCTTGCCCGAGCCGGTAACCCCGAGCAGCACCTGATCGCGCTCCCCGCCGCGCGTCGCCTCGACGATTTCGGCGATCGCCGTCGGCTGGTCGCCTGACGGGTCGTAATCGCTGACCAGCTTGAATGCCCGCCCGCCTTCGGCCTTTTCCGGCCGTTGCGGACGATGGGGGACGAAGGCCGCGCCGGTTTCCGGCTCGGCGAGGCTGGTGCGGATCTGGATCGCCATGTTCCCTATATGGACACGGCGAACGCATTAGAACAGGGCCCGTCAGAACAAAGCGAGTTCCGCGATTTCCTCGGTCGACAGATCGATCCCGAACATCAGGCTCATGCGGATGCGATACACGCGCGGATCGGTGATCTCGCCGCTGGTGGTGCCCTCGCTCGAATGGCGGCGATAATTGCGATCGGCGAGCGTCGCGAAGCCGAACGGCAGCACGATCGAGGCAATCGTCAATTGGGTGAAGCGGCTGTCCGGCGAGGTGGAGGTCCACCAATTGCCGGTCTCGAGATCGCCGTCGTACACCGCGCGCAGATCGAAGCTATATTGCTGCTGCCAGCCGGTGCCCGCGGCGCCGGGGACGGTGGAGACCGCGACGCCCTCGCGCAGCAGCATCCAGCCATAATCGTCGTTCTGCTCCAGCCGGTGGCGCGATCCG
Source organism: Sphingomonadales bacterium (assembly GCA_017304125.1). Taxonomy (GTDB): domain Bacteria; phylum Pseudomonadota; class Alphaproteobacteria; order Sphingomonadales; family Sphingomonadaceae; genus Sphingomonas. The sequence continues at coordinate 10,402 of JAFKLV010000259.1, read as the reverse complement.
TCCGGTGCTTCGGCCTCGGCGCCGTCGACCAGCGGGAGGATCGGTGCATAGCTGCCGCCGAAACCGGCATCGGCGATCCAGTCGCTGCCCGCGATCGTGACGAGCGACAAGGTATGGGTGAGCGGCTGCGGCTCGGTCATTCCCAGCCACACCCGCGCGAGCAGCGGCCGCGCAGCGAAGCCGAGCGCGGCGAGCGCATCGAGCAACAAGCGGTTCTGCTCGAAGCAATAGCCGCCGCGTCGCCGCGTCACGAGCTTGTCGAAGACCGAGGCGGAATCGATCGCGACGCCGCGCCCGAGCTTCACGTCGAGATTTTCGAACGGGATCGCCAGCCGGTGCGCACGTTGCAGCGCGGCGAGGCCGTCGACATCGGCGACGGGGGTTTCGGGCAGGTCGATACGGGCGAGATAGGCGGTAAGATCGAACATCGCTCACCCATACAGGCCATGCCGGCAAAGCGCGCGCGAAATCCACCCGCCGTCATGCCGGACTCGATCCGGCATTCAGCGCCGCAAAGGATACCGCCCGTTACTCTGGATGCCGGGTCAAGCCCGGCATGACGGAGAGAGGATTGGCGCGATCCTTCTGGGAGCTTGCCCCGGCGCGCGGCTTCGCCGATGCTGCGCAAGATGAATGCGACCAAATCCATGTCCATCGGTCGCGGCAGTGTGACGCGCAACGAGTTGAAGCGCGCCGCTCGCCGCCTGTTCGCCGAGCGTGGCGTTGCGGCGGTGGGGATGCGCGAGATCGTCGACGCCGCGGGCCAGCGCAATGCGGCCGCGGTGCATTATTATTTCGGCAGCAAGGATGATTTGCTGCGCGAATTGTTGCTCGACGGCGCCGATGTGATCGACGCCGCCCGGCGTGCGCTGATGGACGAGGCCGAAGCGGCGGGGCCGCCCAATCTGCGCGCGGTGGTGCGGGCGATGGTCATGCCCAACAGCGATATTCCCGGCGATACCGGCGAGAATGAAACCTATTTCCGCTTTCTCACCAACGTGCTCAACGAGCGGCGCCAGCTGTTCGACGAAACCGTGATCGAGCATTCGGAAGGCTATTTGCGCTATATCGCGCATGTCCGCCGGCTGCTGGCGCACGAGCCCGAGGCGCTGGTGAAGCAGCGGATCGTCTATGCGGGGCTGGCGTTGCGCACTCTGCTCGCCGCGCGCGAGGCGGCGCAGGACGCCAGCGACAGCGGCCATCATCCTTATTGGAGCGGCCCGGCGGCGATGGAAGCGATGGTCGACGCGGTCGAGGCGATCCTTACCGGCCCCGCCAGAACCGATTGATCAGCGGCGCCAACCGCGCGGGCAGCCCGGGGCGCAGCAACAGCCAGTCGCGCAGCATCGGCCCCGGCTCGGCGCCGATCGCCTGCTTGTAGCCGCTATCGCCCATCCCCCAGTCGACGGCGGCGGTGCCGCGCGAACGTGCGTCGATAAGGTTCCGGTAATAAAGCAATTTCCCCGGCGAATATTTGGCGTAGGCCGGGTCGTAGCTGTTGGCGATGACATATTTGAGCGTGCCGGCATCGAGATCGAACGAGAAAGCGGCGGGCTTGTCGTCGACGCTCAACAACGCGGCGCGCATCATCCCCGCCAGCACCGGATCGGCGGCGGCGGTGCGCCAGAACAGGCCGTGGCCGGTATCGGTGAATTTGGCGTCCTGCCCGTCGGTGCGCGTCGCGATCCAGCTCGCCTGTTCGATCGCTGCGAGCACGTCGAACGGCGCCGGCCAGTCGTGGCCGGAGACGAAGCGCCAGTCGAGCGCGCCCTGCTCGGCGAGGCGCTTTTCGTGGTAACGGTTTTTGTGCAGCGTCGAGTTGCGCGGCCACGTCCCCCCGGCCTGTTTGGCAGCCATATCGAGCAACCAGCTCTGCCCGATCGTCCGCACGGCGACGCCCCAGCCGCGCGCCTGCGCTGCCGCGATCAGCGCGCTCACCGCCTGATCGTCGTCGCCGGCCGGGCCGATGCGCAGCGCGTTGACCTCCTGCGCGAGCGCGTCGAGCGCTTCCTCCAGCACCTCGACGCCGGCGTCGGCGGCGACCGGGAAGCTGCGGAACGGCCAATAGCTCCCCGGCACCGTCGCGACGCGCAGCAGCGCCGGCCCGATCGCGATCATCGGCAGCGCGAGAACCGGCACATCCTCGGCGCTGACCGTCAGGGTCCGCGCCGCGCCGCCATAGGTACGCAGCGCGGCGGCATACCATTGGTGGCGCAGGAAGCGGTGGGACGGGGCGGTCGCCTCCGCGACCAGGTCGATCGCGCCCGCCAGCCCGTCGACGATCTCGCCGCGCACCACGCGGGGCAGGCGGAGAAACTGGTCGAGCGGCATCGGTCTGGTCATCGGACGATCCGGGATAAGCGCGCGTGGTTACCAGTGTGTTGCCGCTTGCCTCGATCTGGCGCGACGGGCAGGGTTTCCGTCGTGCTGCAATATTCCCCTGACGTATCGACGATCGCGCAGACGATCCAGCTGTCGCTCGGCCCGGTATTCATGCTGGCGGGGATCGGCGCGCTGCTCAATGTGCTGGCCGGGCGGCTGGCGCGGATCGTCGATCGCGCCCGCGCGCTGGAGGCGCTGCACCCGCGCTCGACCGGGCGCGAGCATGATCGCCATGTGTGGGAATTGCGGCTGCTCGACCGGCGCATCACGATCATCAACTGGGCCTTGTATCTCGCGGTTTCCTCGGCGGTGATGACCTGCACCGTGGTGGCGATGCTGTTCGTCGCCGAGCTGGCGAACCTGCGCATCGGCCAGTTCGTCGCGGTGGCGTTCGTGCTGGCGATGGTATTGCTGATCACGGCGCTCGTCTCGTTCATGGTCGAGGTGCGTATCTCGCTCAAAGCGATCCAGATTCGCGAGGAATTGCTGCGGTAACTGGCGATCGGCGCGGCGCCCCCCTATCTGTCGCCGACATGCTTGCATCGGGGGCCTTTCCTTGGCGTTCATCCTGAAGATCATTGCCGCGACGATCCTGTTTCTCGTCACGGCGGTCTGCCTCGCGGTGACGATCGTGCCGCGCTTCCTCGACCGGATCTATTATGTCGGCCCGCGCAGCGACCATTTCGACGGCGAGCGCTTCTTCAACCCGAGCGGGGAGGAGGAAACCTTCCGCATGCCCGCCGGGGCGGGCGGGCGCGCCGGCTTCTTCTGGCGCTATCTGACCGGCAGCGACGGGCGCCCCGAATGGCCCAAGAACGTGCCGGTCACCCCCGGCAAGCCCGAGCCGCGGGTCGAGGGCGACCGGCTGGTCGCCACCTGGGTCGGGCATGCGACGATGCTGCTCCAGACGCAGGGGCTCAATATCCTGACCGATCCGATCTGGTCGGAGCGGACCGGCCCCTTGTGGTTTGGCCCCAGGCGGGTGACCGGGCCTGGGGTGCGCTTCGAGGATCTGCCGCGGATCGACCTCGTGCTGATCAGCCACAATCACTATGACCACCTCGACCAGCCGACGCTGAAGCGATTGTGGGAGCGCGATCGGCCGATGATCGTCACCCCGCTCGGCAATGATGCGCTGATCAAGGAGACCGGCGCCGAGGCGGCCGCGCTCGATTGGGGGCAGCATGTCGCGATCCGTCCGGGCGTGGAGGTGATCGTCACCCGCAATCATCATTGGGGCAGCCGCTGGTTCACCGATCGCAACCGCGCTCTATGGTCGAGCTTCGTGGTCAAGCTGCCGTCGGGCGGCAATCTGTTCTTTGCCGGGGATACCGGGCTGGGGGACGGCAAATGGCCGGCCGAGGCCGCCGCGCACGGCCCGATCCGGCTGGCGATGATCCCGATCGGCGCATTCCGCTTCGCGCCGGGGCAGATGGAATCGGGCAGCCATATCGGCCCCGGCAATGCGATACGCGTGTTCGACCGGCTCGGCGCGGCGCGGGCGATCCCGATCCACTGGGGCACCTATCGCCTGAGCTTCGAGGCGCGCGAGACCCCGCCGGCGATGCTCGCCGCGCTGCTGCGCTGCACCGGCGGCGATCCCGCGCGCTTCGCACCGGTGGCGGTCGGCGCACCGACCGAGATCGCGCCTTATACGCCGCCGGCAGCACGGCCAGATGAAGCGTTGATCGATGCCTGTCTCAAGCGGCCGGAAATCGCCGCGCTCGAATAGCTCAGCCGATCCGCAGCACGTGGATGAAGGCGAGGCTGATCCCGCCAAGCACGAGGAGCGACAGGATCACCGTCGCGGTGACGCGTCCGCCGGCAGACGCCACGGTGCGCACGTCGACGCCGAGCCCGAGCGCGGCCATCGATACGACGGTGAGGATCGTCGCGGCATGGCTCATCGGCGCCAGCGCGGCATGCGGGACGAGATCGAACGAGCGCAGCGCGACCAGCGCGAGAAAGCCGAGGATGAACCACGGCACCAGCTGATGCAGCCGCGGGCGGGCGCCGGCCGCGCCGTCATTCTCCTCGCGCAGCGCGAGCAATGAGAGAAGCAGGCAGACCGGCCCGAGCATCAGCACGCGGACCAGCTTGACCAACGTGCCCATCTGCACCGCGGTCGGGCCGATCGGCGCCGCCGCGGCGATCACCTGCGGCACGGCGTAAACCGTCAGGCCCGCCAGCGCGCCATATTGCACCCCGTCGAGGTGCAGCGCGATGCCGAGTAGTGGCAGCGCGAGCACGACGATCACGCCGAGCACCGCGGTAAAGCCGATCGATGCCGCGACATCGTCGCCGTCCGCGCCGATCACCGGGGCAACGGCCGCGATCGCGGAATTGCCGCAGATCGAATTGCCACACGCCACCAGCAGCGCCATGCGCGTCGGCAGGCGCAACAGCCGGCCGAGCAGGAAGCTCGCGCCGATCGCGACGATCACCACCCCGGCGATGCCGAGCAGCAGCCACGGCCCGGCGGCAAGGATCGTCGCCGCGCTGACCGAGGCGCCGAGCAGCACCACTGCGAGTTCGAGCAGAAACTTCGCGCTGAACGAAATGCCGGGAAACCAGCGGCGACCCGGCGCCCAGCTCGTGCGGATGATCGTGCCGAGCAGGATCGCCAGCACCAGCGCCTCCAGCCACGCCCGGCCGAACAGCGCCTGCTCGCCGCGTTCCAGCGCGAACGCGACGAAGGTCACCGCACCGCACAGCGCGACGCCCGGGATCAACGCGATGGCCGTCCGTATCGCCGAGGGAAATTGATGCTGCGCGACCACGGGAACGCCTCCTTGTGCTGGAGACGGAAATGGGCCGCGAGATCAATCAAATCCAACGATCAAATCGTATAGTTTTAATCTGATAGAAAGATTGACTTTGGCCGTTCCACAGCGCGCTCGGCGCGGGTCGAGCGTATTTCCAGGTTGCCGAGTGCGCGATCCATGATCGTACCAATCGCCTGTAGCGATCAGATCACCCAATTGGACGGCGCTTCATAGGCGTTGATGATCTCGAGTAATGCTTCTGCGGCCTTGCTGCGGTAGCGCTCTTTCTGCCGGATCGCGAAAAACGGCCGCGCGGGAAGGTCGAGCGGCAGCTCCGCCAAGATCCGCGCGCTCAGCGCTGGTTCGACGACCAGTTGCGATAGCGCAGCATAGCCGACCCCGGCGCGCACCGCGGCAAGCACTGCCTCGTTCGACGGCAAGGTCAGCACGATATTGAGTGCGCGCGGATCGACCCCGCGCGCCTGGATCGCGTCCTCGAAGGTCGATCGCGTGCCTGAGCCGCGCTCGCGCATGATCCACGGCGCGGCGCGCAGCCAGTCGTTGCTCACCGTTTCCGCATCGGCCGGCGCCGGACCGACGAGCAACATCCGGTCGGTGCCGACCTCGCGGTGCGCGAGTGCGGGCTCGTCGACCTTGCCCTCGATGAAGCCGAGTTCCGCGTCACCTTCCAGCACGATGCGCGCGGCGCCCTCGGTATTGTCGATCGCGACCGTCAGTTCGATCTGCGGATAGCGGCGGTGGAAGGCGGCCAGTCGCTCGGGCAGCCAGTAACCCGCGATCGTCTGGCTGGCGATCAGCCGCAACGTGCCGCGCTTCAGCCCGGTATATTCCGCCAGCGCCAGTTCGGCGCTTGCCGCATGTGCCAGCAGGGCGCGCGCTTCCTCGAGGAACATGCGGCCGGCGTCGGTCAACTCGATGCGTCGCCCGACGCGATCGAACAATTTGACGCCGTGCCGCGCCTCCAGCGCCGCAATCGCGCCGCTCGCCGCAGACTGGGTGACGTTGAGCGCCTCAGCCGCACGGGTGACATGCTGGCGTTCGGCCACGCCGACGAAGATCCGAAGCTGTTCGAGCGTCATCGTGTGTGGATGTAGCATGGCTGGCACGTGAGGCGCGGAAAATCGGGCGGTACAGATATATGCCCGATGCGAGGCGCATCCCAATGAATTGTAAATAATGCGCAAGCGCTCCCATATGATTTGATCGACCCATGAGGTGGGGATATGAAATTATAACCGGCGATAATCCGTCGATATTTTCTTAAAAGGAGTTTGCTCGTTGAAGTCTTTTCTGGCGGCGGTGATCTTATCATCTTCACTGGTGTCGACGTCTTCCTTTGCCGATTCCGCGAAATTGGCCACGCAAGCCGAGCCTGCACGTTTTTATTCGACCGGCGGCTTTGCTCGGATCGTCATCGATCGCCCCGCGCAGGTCGCCTTCGACATATTGACCGACGTCAATCGCTGGCCGGAGATCAATCTCGGGGTCACCAAAAAGATCGATCCCGCCGGGCTCAGGATCGCAAAGGGGGTCAGGTTTCGCGAAACGATCGCCAGCCCGGCGCCGGGGCTGGAGGACTGGACCAATGAATGGACGGTCGAGGACTATGACCCGCAGCGAAAGCGCTTCGTCATTTCAGGCCGGGACAATTTCGCGAAGACGCCGGTCTATGTCCGGATCACGTACACCTTCGCCGAACTCGGGCCGGCCTCGACGCTCTACAAGCGCAAGGTTGAGGCGACGATCGACGAGCGGTTTATGAAGGAGGCAAGCAAGCCCGAAATTGCCGGGCTGGCGGCATTCCTCGGGAGCCAGTGGGTTATGGCCAAGCATTTGAAGACGTTCATCGAAGCGCATAGCAAGCCGTAGGGCGACCGCGCCCGTCACCCCGGCACAGGGCCGGGGTGACGGGGGCCCGCCTAGAAGACCAGCACGCTCTTGCCGCGCGTATGGCCGTCGAGCATCGCGGTATAAGCATCGGCCGCGCGATCGAACGGGAACATCGCGCTGACGGTCCATTGCAACCGCCCGGCCGCAACCCCGGCCACCAGCTGCGCCAGATTGCGTGGATCGCGCTTGACCTGTGCGAACCTGATCCGATCGGAGGAATGCGGCCGCGCGCTGATATCGATCAGTTCGCCGTCGGGCTTGACCCGCGCCAGCGAGGCCTGGACCGATTCCTCATTGCCGATCATGTCGATCGAGGCGTCGAGCAGGCCGAGATGCACGCGTGCTATCCGTTCGGTCAGGCCGGGGCCGTAGCGAACCGGAGTCGCGCCCAGCCCGCGCAGATATTCCTGATTGCCCTCCGACGCGGTCGCGACGACATCGATGCCGCGTTCGCGCGCGAGTTGCACGGTGATCGAGCCGACCCCACCCGACGCGCCGTGGATCAACAGCGACTTCACCACACCCACTTCGTCGAGCATCGTCATCGCGGTCTGCCCAGCGCCGGCCAAAGAGCCGGCGGTGGCCCAGTCCAGCGTCGCCGGTCGCGCCACGAGATCGGCGATCGGCACGTCGATCACCGTGGCATGCGCGCCGGTCGCCGACCCGAGAACGGCATCGCCGATCGCCCAGCCGTCGGTGCCCGCAGGCAGATCGACGATCGTCCCGGCATATTCCCCGCCGAAGCGCAGGGGCAGGGGGGTGAAACGTACCTCGCCGGTCATTCGCCGCGCGTCGAGCGGGTTCACCCCGGCGGCCTTCACCGCGATGCGCGCCATGCCGGGGGCCAGTTGCGGCATGTCCGCCGTGACATATTCGAGCACGCTCGGCTGCCCATAGTCTTTGGCGGTCAGGAAGGTCGTCTGCATATCACGCCTCCTGACGATCGAACGGGGTGCTCACGTCGGAACTGCCGGGATATTTCGCGAAACGCTGCTGCCCTGCGGCATGCACCGGCCCCGGCTCGCTCCACGGCCAGCCGCCGAACCGCGTCTTGTGATAGTCGCGATAGGCGACCTCGATTTCCTCGGCGGTGTTCATCACGAACGGCCCCTGCGCGACCACCGGCTCGTCGATCGGCACCGCCTGCATCAGGATCAGTTCGACCGTGTCGTCGCCATTATTCTCCAGCGCGGCGGGCGACAGCGCGACAAGCTCGATCATGCTCGATGCCGGCTGTACCTCCCCGGCGATCGACAGGCTGCTGCCGGCGTAGAAATAGAGCGCGCGCCGGTTCCCCGACCAGGCGGCCGGCGGCAGCGTCAGCGTCGCGCCCGGTTCGAGCGTGATCTGCCAGATCGCCAGTTCGGCCGCGGGATCGGACGCGACCGAATCCGGCGCCGCGGGCAGGGGGTTGATCGTCGTGCTATTGCCCTCGCGCGGTGCGTAAGCGCCGGCGATCACCTTCACCTGCGCGACCGCGCCGGCCGGGTTCTCATGACGATAGACCGGGATCTCCGGCCCCCACAGCATGACGAAGGCGGGATCGACCATCTTTCGCCGCGCCGGTAGGTTGAGCCAGATCTGAAACAGATGAAAGGGATTGGGCGCGTTCGGATCACGCAGCGGGAACATTTCCGCATGCATCACCCCCTTGCCGGCGGTGAGCCATTGCACGTCGCCGTCGCCATAACGCGCGGTGGCGCCGAGCGAGTCCGAATGATCGACCAGCCCGGACGAAACGATCGTCACCGCCTCGAAGCCGCGACGCGGATGCGCCGGGAAGCCGGGCACTCCGGTGCCGTAATACATGCTGAACCCGTCTTTCCGGCTGAAATCGTTGCCGATCGTTCGCCCGGCCAGCCGATCGGTGGCGACCCCCTGCTGGGCGGTGGCGGCGGGATAATTGTCGACATGATGCGCGCAGAACAGAAATGGATCGATGCCGCTCCACGGCATCGTCAGGGCTTCGCTGCGAATTACAATGCTACTCATCGATCTCACTTTCATTGCGCACGACGGCCCGGAAGAAGCCGGGCGGCGAACTCGGTGGGATTGATATTTCCGAAGCCGCGACGCGCGTTCGGCGAACGGCGTTCGTGAAGACATCTCCCGAGCTGCGAGGATATGTAGTTACACAAGGGTATTGCCGGAAACGGCGGCAAACCGGAATTTACACCGATTTACGGCAGGCCGGTTCCGGCTAGCGCCGGCCGCTGCTGCGCTTTGCGATATGCGGCTTGGGCTGTTCGGGGATCGCGGGCAGGGTAGTCCAGCCGAAATGCGGGAAGCTGATCGAGCGTTTGCCGGTCAGATCGACGCGCACCACGATCAGCCCCTTTTCCTCGATGAATTCGAGCATCCGCCGCGCCCGGCTCGGCGACGCGGTCTGATAGAGCAGCGCGAGCATCTCATTGTCGGGGCATTCTTCTTCCGCCCGCGCGGCGCGCGCCACGCCGAGGAAGGGGGCGAGCATATCCTCCGGCAGCGTTTCGCCCAGCGCGACCACGTCGTCCCAATCCTCGTCGGGGCTCAGCCCCGCCCGCGCCATGGCGAACTGGCGGCGGAAGGCATCAAGCGTCTCGTTCGCCGCGACCCCGCGCATGCGGCAGCGCACTTGATAGTCCTGATACAATTGCGGCAGCGGGACGCGCGCATCCTCTGCCGCCATCTCCGCCAGCACCGCGCTACGCACCGCGGCCTGCTCGTCCTCGTCGAGTTCGGGCATGTCGGGCACGGCGAGCGGCGCCGGGGCCGATGCCGCATTCTGCATCAGCGCTGCCATCGGCGGCACCGCCGGAACCTGCATCGTCAGCGCGAGCGTTTCCTGCGCGTCGACGGTGAACAGCCGTTCGCGTAAGCCGTCGGCGTCGCCGGTCGGCAGCGGCATCAGCTTGGGGCTGACATTGCGCGCGCTGGTCGCGACGCTGCCGATCCTGACGCTGATCGGGCGGCGCGAGATCGCCGGGCCGAGCGCGAGAAACTCGCCGCGCGTCAGATCGCGGATCTGATCGGCCTGCTTGCGCTCCATCCCCAGCAGATCGGCCGCGCGGGCCATGTCGATATCGAGGAAGGTCCGCCCCATCAGGAAGTTGGACGTCTCTGCCGCGACATTCTTGGCGGGCTTGGCCAGCCGCTGGGTGGCGATCACCCCGGCCAGCCCGCGCTTGCGCCCACGGCACATCAAATTGGTCATCGCGCCGAGCGAGGCGCGGCGCGCTTCCTCGCCGACTTCGCCCGCCGCGGCCGGCGCGAACAGCTGCGCCTCGTCGACCACCACGAGGATCGGAAACCATTGCTCGCGCGGTGCCTCGAACAAGGTGGCGAGGAAGGCGGCGGCGCAGCGC
>JAFKLV010000515.1 GCA_017304125.1 Sphingomonadales bacterium | reverse complement strand
GAGGGCAGCCTCGCCCGCCACCGCGCAAACGCGGTGGCCGCGGGGCTGAGCTTCGCGGTGATGCGCCGCGCGGGGCTGTCGGCCGATCTCGACGAGCCGGGCGATCTCGCCCTGCTCGATCGGCCGTGGTTCAGCGCTGCCTGACCGCGCCCTTTTCCTCCAGCCCGGCGAAGTCCGCGTCGGACAGCCCCAGCCAGTCGCCGAGCAATTCGCGCGTATGCTCCCCCACCTGCGGCGGGCGATAGCGATAATCGGTCGGCGTGGCGGAGAATTTGCCCGGAAAGGCGACGGTCGGGATTTCCACCCCGTCCTCGCGCACGAAGCGATGCACCACGCCGCGCGCCTCGATGAACGGATCGGCGTAGATATCCCTGATCGTATTGACCGGCCCCGCCGGCACGTTGATCGCCACCAGCCGCTCGATCAGCGGGCCGCCGGGCAGATCGCGGACGATATCCTGCAGCGCCGCCTCGATCGCCTCGCGATTGATCAGCCGCTGGCGGCCGGTCACGAAGCGCGGATCGGTGGCGAGGTCAGGATGCCCCATCTCGTTGCAGAAGGCGCGGAACTGCCCGTCATTGCCGATCGCGATGATGATCACTCCGTCGGCGACCTCGAAGGTCTTGTACGGCACCACGGTCGGGTGGCGGTTGCCGAGCCGGCCGGGATTGACGCCGCCGACCAGCCAGTTCGACCCCTGATTGGCGAGCATCGCGATCTGCGTATCGAGCAATGACACGTCGACCTGCTGCCCCTCCCCGGTGCGCTCGGCGTGGCGCAGCGCGGCGAGGATCGAGACGGTGGCATACATGCCGGTCGACAGGTCGGCCATCGCCACCCCGGCGCGCAGCGGCCCGCCATGTTCCTCGCCGGTGATCGACATAAAGCCGCCCATGCCCTGCGCGACGAAATCATAGCCCGGCCGATCGGCATAAGGGCCGGTCTGGCCGAAGCCGGTGATCGAGCAATAGACGATGCGCGGGTTGATCGCGCTGATGCTGGCATAATCCAGCCCGTATTTGACCAGTCCGCCGACCTTGAAATTCTCGACCAGGATATCGGCTTCGGCGGCGAGCCGGCGGATCAGCGCGGCGCCCTCCGGGTTGGCGAGATCGATCGCGGCGGAGCGCTTGTTGCGGTTGCAGCTCAGATAATAAGCGCTTTCCTGCGGATCGTCGCTGCCGGTCGGCAATCCCAAGGATCGCGCCGATCTGATCGCCTATCTCGCGACCTTGCGGTGAAAATCCGTCACCCCGGCCTTGAGCCGGGGGACATCGGGCGGCAAAGGCTGGATATCGATCGGCCCCACGGGGCGCGACGCAA
>JAFKLV010000514.1 GCA_017304125.1 Sphingomonadales bacterium | reverse complement strand
GACGACAGGACGCCCTTCGACAAGCTCAGGGCGAACGGTTCGGCCTTGGTGTGGCGCGATCCGGGCGCGAGCGGCGACGAGGCGATCCTGCGCCCGGTCTCCGCGCCTTTCTCGCCCGACGGCGGGATGCGTATCCTCACCGGCAATCTCGGCAGCGACTACATCAAGGTGTCGGCGGTCGAGGCCGATCGCTGGATCGTCGAGGCGCCCGCGCGGGTGTTCAACGACCAGTCCGAGGTGCTCGACGCCTTTCAGCGCGGCGAGCTGGAGCGCGATGTGGTGGTCGTCGTGCGCTATCAGGGCCCGCGCGCCAACGGCATGCCCGAGCTGCATAAGCTCACCCCGCCGCTCGGCGTGTTGCAGAACCGCGGCTTTCGCGTCGCGCTGGTCACCGACGGGCGCATGTCGGGCGCGAGCGGCAAGGTGCCGTGCGCGATCCACGTCTCGCCCGAGGCACTGGGCGGCGGCGCGATCGGGCTGATCCGCGACGGCGACCTGCTGCGGGTCGATGCGGTGGCGGGAACGCTCGATGCGCTGGTCGACGGCGCCGAATGGCTCGCGCGCACGCCCGCCCCTGCCCCGGCCGCGGCCGACGGGTTCGGGCGCGAATTGTTCGGGCTGTTCCGCGGGGCGGCGGACGAAGCCGAAAAGGGCGCCAGCGCGATCCTCGCCGGCGCCGGATTGTAAGCGGGGGACGCGGGATGGAGGTCGTTTCGGTCGATATCGGCGGGACGCATGCCCGCTTCGCGATCGCAGAGGTCGCCGGCGGCCGGGTGATCCGGCTGGGCGAGCCGGTGACGCTCAAGACCGCCGAATATGCCTCGCTGCAAACCGCCTGGCAGGCCTTCGCCGCCGGGCTCGGCCGCGCGGTGCCGAAGGCGGCCGCGATCTCGGTCGCCTCGCCGATCACCGGCGATCTGATCCGGCTGACCAACAATCCCTGGGTGATCCGCCCGTCGTTGATCCCCGAGCGGCTCGGCGCGGATGTCTATACGATCATCAACGATTTCGGTGCGGTGGGGCATGCCGTGGGGCAATTGCCCGCCGACCAGTTCGAGCATCTTTGCGGCCCCGACGTGCCGCTGGCGGCCGAAGGCGTCACCACCGTCTGCGGCCCCGGCACCGGGCTGGGCGTGGCGCAGGTGCTGCGCACCGCGGCGCGCTATCATGTCCTCGCCACCGAAGGCGGGCATGTCGATTACGCCCCGCTCGACGCGATCGAGGATGCGGTGGTACAGCGGCTGCGCAAGACCTTCACCCGCGTCTCGACCGAGCGCGTCTGCGCCGGACCGGGGATCGTCGCGCTCTACGAAACGCTCGCCGA
>JAFKLV010000513.1 GCA_017304125.1 Sphingomonadales bacterium | reverse complement strand
TTCGTATTTAACGCACGGTGCTGTAGGTTTCGGCCTTCACGGAACTGCAAATCAGAAATTCAGATCGAGCGTCACGCCGTAAGTGCGCGGATCGCCATAGATCACCCCGCCCCAGCCGAGCTGGCCGTAATCGATGCCGCGCGCGACATAGGCCTTGTTGGTCAGGTTCTTGCCCCACAGAGTGATGCTGACCTTGGCCGCACCGAGATCGAAATCGTCGATCCGCAATTGCGCATCCCACAGGCCCCGCGCGCTGCCCGCGGTGACCTGCTGAAACGGCGCGGTCAGCGGGTTGGCGAACATCACCTGCGACGAGACGTAATTCCACCCGACACGCGCGGTCATCCTGGCGCCGCCGCCGATCGGCCGCGTATAGGTCGCGCCGGCATTGGCGGTCCAGTCGGGCGAATTGCCCAAAGTGATGATCGGGGCGATATTCTGGATCACGCCGTTGATGTCGGCGGCGGGGAATTGCTTCACGTCCTTGTGGACATAGCCGACCGAGCCGTCGAGCGAGAGTTCGTCGGTCACGACGAGCTGGCCTTCCAGTTCGGCGCCGAGATAATTGGTCCGCCCGGCGTTGACCACTTGCGTGCCAAAGGTCGCGCCGCCCGGGATCGGGATCGTCGCGAGCTGATCCGAATATTGATTGTAGAAGATCGCGCCATTGAGCCGCAGCCGGTGTGCGAATTCGGTCTTGGCGCCGATTTCATACGACCAGATCTTCTCGTCCTTGAACGGGAGCAGCGGGATGCCGGCGACCGCATCGGTCGACTGGCGCGCGTTGAACCCGCCCGAGCGATAGCCGCGCGCGACGCGGGCATAGAGATTGATCTCGTCGCTGGCGCGATAATCGACCGTGAAATTGCCGGTCGGCGCGCTGAACTTGGCGCTCTGATCGTTGAGCGCGAGATCGATCGGCGAGGTGAACGGCGTCGGCCCGTTCTGGAACCGCGCCATGCGCTTGGTATCCCAGGTGTAGCGCAGGCCGAGCGTGAAGCCGAGCGGGGCATCGGCGCCGCCCGGCCGCCACGTCGCCTGACCGTAGACGGCCTTGGACGAGCCATAAGCATTATAGCCGAGCACCGAACTGGGCGTCGCTACCAGCCGGTAACGCGCCGGGTTGGCCGCCTGCAGGATCGGCGCGAGCGCGCCGAAACTGGCTGGGGTGAACACCGCCTGATTGGTGTCGAGCACATAGCCGAAGCTCTGGTCGTTGCGCTCATAGCCGTTTTCACGGAAGTAGAAGGCGCCGACCACCCATTCGATCGCGCTGCCCGCGGTGACCTGCTGAAACGGCGCGGTCAGCGGGTTGGCGAACATCACCT
>JAFKLV010000512.1 GCA_017304125.1 Sphingomonadales bacterium | reverse complement strand
CGCGCGCGGTGGGGTCCGGGTCATGCGTGTGGCGTCGGCGCGCCTGGTGATGGCGCCGCATGGGCCGCAGGCGCCGCTGTGGCCGGCGTTGCAGCGCTTTGGCGGGTATGCCCCCGGCAGCGTCGGCCAGGCGCTGGGCGGGATCACCCGGCTCGACGACCGCGACGGTCGCGGGTCGAGCGGCGAATACAGCTGGGGCGGAGCGGCGGGAACCGGATTCTGGGCCACGCCGTCGCTGGGCCTGTCGGTGACGCTGATGACCCAGCTGATGCCGGCCGGCGCGGTGCCGGCCCGCGACATGCTGCGGCCGCTGGTCTACGCCGCGCTCTGAGCATCGCGCGCGCCGCGCGGTGCCGGAGCGGGGCGGCGCGCTTTCCCGCCACGGCGGCGTGTGCGGCCGTGGCGGGAGCGCATCAGATCCGGTTCGCCCGCGCGATCGCGCCCAGGTGATGCGCGCTTGGCTTCGGCGTGCGCTTGAAGGTCTGCCGATCCACCGCCACCAGCCCGAAATGCTTGTCGTAGCCGGAGGTCCACTCGAAGTTGTCCAGCAGCGACCAGTACAGGTAGCTGTGCACCGGGATGCCCGCTTCCAGGCAGTCGCGCACGCCATCCAGCGCCTGGTCGATGAAGGCGATGCGGCGCGCGTCGTCGTCGGTGGCGATGCCGTTCTCGGTGACGTAGATGGGCTTGCCGACCGCCGCATGCGCCCAGCGGATGGTGTTGGCCAACGCCTGCGGATAGAACTCGTAACCGGCGTCGGTCGTCTCCGCCCCGGCCGGCGGCGGCACGATCCCGCCGGCATCGACGCGGAAGCGGGTGTAGGTCTGCACGCCGAAGAAATCGGCATGGGTGCGCGCCACCTCCACCCAGTCGCCATACAGCTGCTGGCGATAGGCCTCCACCAGCGCGGGGTCGCCGACCGACTGGATGTCCTGGGTGGTCAGGGTCAGGCCGACCGGCAGCGTCGGCCGGGCTGCCTTGATCGCGTCATAGCCCAGGCGGTGCGCCTGCTGCAGCAGCGGCGTGCTGATCTCGGGGTCGGAAAAGGCCAGGCTGGAAAAATGCGTCGAACCGGTGGCGCGCGCGGCGGCGTCGGCGGCGGCGCGCACCGCCGGCGAGACCGTGCTGCCGTAGAGCAGCCGCACCAGCAAGGTGATGTTGGCCTCGTTGAAGGTGGTCGCCAGGTGCATCAGCCCGCCCAGGTGACTGGCGACGCGGCCGCAGTAGTCGGCGAACAGCGCCGGCGCGTCCGCCACTTCGAAGCCGCCGCGCGCGGCGAACCAGATCGGCACGGTGAAATGGTTGAGCGTCACCACCGGCTTCAGGCCGTGC
>JAFKLV010000511.1 GCA_017304125.1 Sphingomonadales bacterium | reverse complement strand
ACAAGATACGATAGCGGGAAGATTAGCCGATCGATCGGGGGCCGTCGAAGCGAATATCGCGCCTCAGTCGGCGAACAGCAGCACCGGGGTTTCGAGCAGCTTCTTGAGCGCCTGAACGTAGCTCGCCGCATCCCAGCCATCGACCACGCGGTGGTCGCAGCTGATCGACAGGTTCATCAGCTTGGCGCGCACCAGATCGTCACCCTGAAACACCGGGCGTTCGACGATCTTGTTCGGCCCGATGATCGCCACTTCCGGCCGGTTGATCACCGGGGTGGTCGCGATCCCGCCGAGCGGACCGAGGCTGGTGACGGTGATCGTCCCCCCGCCCAGTTCCTCGGGCTTGAGCTTCGAGGCGCGCGCCGCTTCCGCCAGCCGCATGATCTCGGTCGCGAGCTGCCAGATATTCTTGTCCTGCGCATCGCGGATCACCGGCACGGTGAGCCCGGCATCGGTCTGCGTCGCCATCCCGAGATGCACCCGCCCCGAGCGCGTCACCACCCCTGCCTCATCGTCGTACCGCGCGTTGAGCATCGGGAAATCGGGCAAGGTGCGGCAGATCGCGACGATCAGCAGCGGCAGCATCGTCAGCTTGGGCCGCCCGCCGCGCGACGCGTTGAGATCGGCGCGGACGCGCTCGAGCTCGGTCACGTCGATCTCGTCGACATAGGTGAAATGCGGGATGTTGCGCTTCGCCGCCGCCATATTCTCGGCGATGCGGCGGCGCATCCCGATCACCTTGATCTGCTCGTCGGCGCGCGCGCGGCTGGCATGCGGGGCGTGATAGCCCTGCCCCGCGGCATAACGCAGATAGGCGTCGAGATCGGCGTGGCGGACGCGATCGCCCTCCGCCGGCTTCACCTGCGCCAGATCGACCCCCAGATCCTGCGCGCGCGCGCGGACCGCGGGGGACGCGAGGACATGGCGGGCCGGCTCGGCCGGGGCAGCCGCGACCGGCGCCGGGCGCGTCTCGACCACCGGCTCGGGCTCGGGCGCCGGCGCCGGCGTCGACAATTCAGGGTGCGAGATGCTCTCGACCGCCACCGCGACCGGCTCGACCGCCGCCTCGCCCGGCGTCTCGGCGGCGATCTCGCTCGCGGCTTCTTCCTCGCCCGCGATCTCGATCACCACCAAAGTCGCCCCGATCGACACCTGATCGCCGACATCCCCGGCCAGCTCGATCACGGTGCCGGAAACGGGGCTTTCCATCTCCACCGTCGCCTTGTCGGTCATCATGTCCGCGATCTGCTGGTCTTCCTCGACCCGATCGCCAACCTTGATGTGCCACGCCACGATCTCGGCCTCGGAAATGCCTTCGCCGATATCCGGCAAGCGGAA
>JAFKLV010000258.1 GCA_017304125.1 Sphingomonadales bacterium | reverse complement strand
ATGAAATGGGCGCTGGAGCATGGCGCCAAGCGCACCGACGAAGACGATACGGTGATCCAGGGGATCGGCGGCAGCTATCTCTATTTCATCAAGGACGGCACCGATCTTTACGCCGACTGGGCCGAATTCCCGGGCTGGCGCGAGGCCGAGGCGAAGAACAATGTCGGGCTCGACCTGCTCGATCACCTCACCCACAATGTCCGCCGCGGGCAGATGCGGGTGTGGTCCGAATTCTATCGCACGCTCTTCAACTTCGAGGAGCAGAAGTATTTCGACATCAAGGGCAAGGCGACGGGCCTGTTCAGCCAGGCGATGATCGCCCCCGATCACGCGATCCGCATCCCGCTCAACGAGAGCCAGGACGAGAATTCGCAGATCGAGGAATTCATCCGCGAATATCACGGCGAGGGCATCCAGCATCTCGCGCTGACCACCCCCGATATCTACGACACCGTCGAACGGCTGCGCGCGCGCGGCGTGACCCTGCAGGACACGATCGAGACCTATTACGAACTGGTCGACAAGCGCGTCCCCGGCCATGGCGAGGATCTGGCACGGCTCAAGCAGAACCGCATCCTGATCGACGGCTCGGTCGAGACCGGCGAGGGCATCCTGCTGCAGATCTTCACCGAGAATATGTTCGGGCCGATCTTCTTCGAGATCATCCAGCGCAAGGGCAATGAAGGCTTCGGCAACGGCAATTTCCAGGCGCTGTTCGAGAGCATCGAGCTCGATCAGATCCGCCGCGGTGTGATCAAGGTCGACGCCTGACCTTCGCTGCGATTCCCCAAGAATGTATCCCCGCGCAGGCGGGGACCCAGGCTGGGCTCCCGCTTTCGCGGGAGCACATTTCGAGCAGGCGGCCGTCAATATCCTCCAACCCGGCGCAGGCCGGGGTCCAGCATCGGGCCGCTCGCAACTCGACCCCTGTCTGCGCCGGGGTGGTAAGCCGGGCGATCCCGATTTAACGCTCGATACCCTGATAGTCCGCCAGTCCCGAAAGCGCCTCCGCTGACCGAACGTCTCACCGCCACCCCCGCCGGCATCGCGCTCGGGCCGCTCGATCTGATCGCGGACGGGGCGGCGCGCGGCTTCGTGATCGAGATGCGCGCGGGCCGCTTCCACGGCTTCGTCGTGCGGCGCGGGGATGCGGTGTTCGGCTATGTCGATCAATGCCCGCATATGGGGCTGCCGCTGGCGCAGAAACTCGACGATTATGTCGCGGGCACTATGATCGCGTGCAGCTGGCACGGCGCGATCTTCGATATCGCCAGCGGCAAGTGCCGCGGCGGCCCCTGCCCCGGCACCGCGCTGACCGCATGGCCCGTCACGATCCGGGACGGAACGATCGTCACCGCCTAAGCTAAAATATTGCAGTTCGATGACGAATGCGGCAAGTTGCTCCGTTCGAAGGAGTGACACGCGCAATGGCGAAGATTGCCGCCAACGGTATCGAGATCGAATATGACGAGTTCGGCGCGAAGGACGCGCCGGCGGTCCTGATGATCATGGGCCTCGGCGCGCAGCTGGTGCGCTGGCCGATGGCGCTCGTCGATGCGCTGGTCGAGCGCGGCTATCGCGTGATCCGTTACGACAATCGCGACGTCGGCCTGTCGACCAAGTGCGATTCCGCCGGCACGCCCAATTTCGCGCTGATGGCGGTCTCGCACATCCTGCGCCGCCCGATCCGTGCGCCTTATACGCTGACCGACATGGCCGCCGATGCCGCCGGCCTGCTCGATGCGCTCGGGATCGAACGCGCGCATGTCGTCGGCGCCTCGATGGGCGGGATGATCGCGCAATTGTTCGCGGCACACTGGCCCGAGCGCACGTTGTCGCTCACCTCGATCATGTCGACCACCGGCAATCCGGCACTCCGCGGGGCCTCGCTGCAAGCGATGGGGATCCTGCTGCGCCGGCCGCGCGGCAACGACCTCGAGGCGATCGTCGCGCATGGCGTGAAGGCCGCGAAAGTGGTCGGCGGCAGCTTCCCCGAAGACGATCTGCTGATGGCCGAACGCTATCGCGACGAGATCGTGCGCAACCACCACCCGTCCGGCTTCGTCCGCCAGATGGCCGCGATCCTCGCCGACGGCGACCGGCGCACCCGGCTGCGCGCGATCGCCGCCCCCACCGTCGTGGTGCATGGCGCGGTCGATCCGCTGGTGCCGGCCGAGGGCGGCCGCGATACCGCTGCCGCGATCCCCGGTGCGCGGCTGGTCGAGATCCCCGGCATGGGCCATACGCTGCCGCCGGAAGTGATCCCGACCGTGATCGCCGCCTTCGAAAGCGTCGCGCGCCCGAAACTGGCGCGCGCCGCCTGACCCGCGTTACAGCCTAACCAGCATCTTCCCCATATTGCCGCCGGTGAACAGGCCGCGGAATGCCTCGGGCATCGCGGCGATCCCGTCATGCACGGTTTCGTGGCGCTTGAGCTTCCCGTCCTTCAGCCAGCCGCCCATGTCGCGATAGAAATCGCCCATCTGCGCGAAGAAATCGCTGACGATAAAGCCGCGGATATTGATCCGCGCCCCGATCACCTTCATGAAATAGCGCAGTTCCTGCGGCTTGCCGTCGTTATAGGCGTCGATCATCCCGCACATCGCGAAACGCGCATTCATCCGCGCGGCGAGCAATGCCGCGTCGAGATGGTCGCCCCCGACATTGTCGAAATAGACGTCGATCCCCTCGGGCGCCGCCTGCATCAGCCCGCGCGCAACCGGCCCGGCCTTGTAATCGACGACATGATCCGCGCCGAGTTCCTTCACCCAAGCGCATTTATCGGCCCCGCCAGCGGCGCCGATCACCGTCATCCCCTTGGCCTTGGCGATCTGCACCACCGTCGAGCCGACCGCGCCCGCCGCGGCGGAGACGAACACCACATCGCCCGGCTTGGCCGAGGCCACGTCGAGCAGGCCGAAATAGGCCGTCATCCCCGGCATGCCGAGTTGCCCGAGATAGGCCTGATCCTCGACCCCCAGCGCGGGCAGCTGCTGCGCCTCGGCGGCATCGAGCACCGCTTCCTCGCGCCAGCCGAGCATATGCTGGACCTTGGCGCCGACCGGCAGATCGGGGCTGTTGCTTTCGACCACCTCGCCGATCGCGCCGCCCTGCATCGGCTCGCCCAGCGCGAACGGCGGGACATAGCTTTTCACGTCGTTCATCCGCCCGCGCATATAGGGATCGACCGACAGCCAGCGATTGGCGACGCGCACCTGCCCCGCACCGAGCGGCGCGGCGGGCACATCGACCAAGGCGAAATTGCCATCCTCCGGCATCCCCGCCGGTCGCGATTTCAAAGTCCAGGCACGTGCCATCGCTCTCCTCCTTTATGGCCTTGTTCGAAGCAAAGGTATGGTGCGCCGGGCGACAAAAACAAGACTCAATCGGCAAGCATGAGCACGCGCGCGACCACGCGGTTGCGGCTTTTATCAGGAGATGGAGAGCGCCGCGCTTATCAGCGGCATAGTTCCGGGTGGTGGAGCCGAGGGGAATCGAACCCCTGACCTCTGCAGTGCGATTGCAGCGCTCTCCCATCTGAGCTACGGCCCCGCCCGGTACCCGGACATCGCCGGGAGCGACGCCCTTAGCGGCCTCTTTCGGGCGATGCAACGCCCTCATGCAACAAATCTGAACTTTGCTCGCAGGTTCCCCGCAATGCGCGCTTCCCGGCACATTTCTGGCGCGCCGTTCGACGCACAGCGCACCTTCTAATAACGATCGTAATTTTAATTTTGCGAGGAATGCGAGATGGGCAGGCTCGCGCAGACTTAACAACATCCGTCACCCCGGCCTTGAGCCGGGGTGACGGTGGGGGTGTGGCGGGGACACGCCCCCCGTCACGCCCAGCGCCGCTTACGGCAGCTGGTACCCCGGCGCCTTGAACTGATGCCCCTGCGACATGACGTAGACGACGCGGGTCGAGGCCTCGATCTCGTCGATCGGATTGCCGTCGAACGCCACGATATCGGCCGATTTGCCCGGCTCGATCGTCCCCGTCTTGGCCGAGATGCCGAGCAATTCCGCATTGGTCAGCGTCACCGCACGCAGCGCGGCGGCAGCGCTCATCCCGCCCTGGCGGACCATCAGCACCATTTCGTCGCCCGGCGTGCCGCCGAAATCGGTGCCGACCGCCAGCGTCACGCCGTTGCGCAGCGCGACCTTCACCTGCCGCCCGATCCCCTCAGGCTGCGCCTCGGGCATGCCGAGCACCTTCATGCGGGTATTCTCGCTGATCGGGCGATCGCCCGGCTTGGGATTGCGGACGCGACGCAGCACGTCGGTCGGCGCCTCCAGCGTCGGGACGAGATAAGTGCCGTGCGCCTTCATCAGCTTGGCGCCCTCGTCGTCGAGATAATTGCCGTGCTCGATCGAATCGACCCCGGCGCGCACCGCCGCCTTGATCCCCTCGGCGCCGATCGCATGCGCCATCACCTTGCGCTTCATCAGATGCGACACTTCGACGATCGTTCGCAATTCGCTGTCGGTGAATTGCTGGTCGAGCCCGGTGTAGCTGTCGTCGACCACGCCGGCGGTATCGATGATCTTGATCTGATCCGCGCCGAGCTGGATCTGCCGCCGCGTTACCTTGGCGCATTCGCCGTCGCCGTCGCACACGCCGCCGGAGAAGGCCGGCGGCTGCAGCGACGCCTGGAAATTGCCGTTGCGGAAATCGCCATGCCCGCCGGTGGTGGTGATCGGCGCACCCGAGGCGAGGATGCGCGGCCCGACGACCAGCCCACGGTTGATCGCATCGCGCAGCGGGAAGATGATTTCCGGCGCGCCGCCGGCGTCACGCACCGTCGTCGCCCCGCCCATCACCTTCTCACGCGCGTTGCGCAGCGCCGCGGTGAGATCGCCCGCGCCGACGTGGACATGCGCGTCGATCAACCCGGCCATGACGAATTTGTCGCGCAATTCGACGATCGCGACATTGGCCGGGGCGCCCCCGTTGCCGATCGCCTCGGCGCCGACGAAGCCGGGGCGCACGGCGTCGATCTTGTCGTTCTTCACGATGATGCTGGCGTCTTTCATCACCGGCTTGCTGGCATCGGCCATCAACGTGCCGGCGTGGATGATCTTCCAGCGGTCGGCGGGCTTCTCGGCCTTGGGCGCCAGCACGCTATCCGCCTGCGCCAGTGCCTGACCCGAAACCCCCAGCAGCGCAGCCGCCACGGCCAGCGCGATCGTCTTCTTCGTCATTATCGTCTTTCCCCCCAATCGCTCAGTTCGGCGTGCCGGTGTCTTCGGAGCCAGTCAGCCCGGTCGGCTTCAGGCCGTCGTCGACCCGCGGCGTCTTGCCCAGCGGCGCGCCTTCGTCGGGCTTGACCGGCGCGAGGTTGTTGGCCCCGCCTAGCGCCTTCCAGTTGAGCATCGCGTTATAGAGCATCCGATATTCGCCGAGATTCTGCCACCGCCAGATCGGGTTGGTGGCGAACATCACCACCCGCCCCGCGCCGACCGGCATGTTCACGATCGCCGGGCGATCCTTCACTTCCTCGGCGTTCTTCATGAAGCCGCTCATCACCGATTTCTTCCCGCCCGGGAATTCCATCAGCACATATTGCTTGGCGGTCTTGGGCACGCCGAGCAGCACGTTGGTGGCCCAGCGCACCGGCATCGTCTTCTGCGAATAGCCGTAGAACAAGGGGCTCGCCGGCTGGAGCACATTGGCCTTCACGATCGGGCCGGGGGCGTAGAAATCCTTGCTTACCCCACCCGCCGACACATCGTCGACCAGCCCGAAGCTTCCCGGCACGCCGCTCGCCTTGCCGGTGGTGATCAGCAGGCCGCCCGCCGCGACGAACTTGCGCAGCTCGTCCAGCCCTTCGATCCCCATCCCGCCGCGAATATCGGGCGACGAGCCATAAGCCCCCATCGTCGGGAAATCCTTCGACGCGTCATAGGGCAACGGCTTGCCCTTCATCGGCAGGTCGAACACGATATCCTTCGGCGACCGGCCCTGATCGGGCAGGATGATCACATCATATTTGGCGCGCAGATCGCCCGCGCGGACCTGTTCCTTGAAGATCAGGTCATAGGGCGTCTTATATTGATCGAAGGCGTAGCGGACCCAGCCGACGCTCTGCGTCGAGCCCCAGGTGCTGAACAGTGCCACGCGCGGGATCGGCATGTCGTGGGTCGGCACCCCGGGATCGCCCGGCGCGGCGACCGCGGTGAGGCCAAGCTCGTCGATCAGCGGCTTGAGCTGCCCGCCGGCGCTCGCCGGGATCAGCAGCGACCCCGCCGGCACCTCGCGCCCGCCGGCCTTGAACGGCTTTTCGGCGACGCGCACCGCGACATCCTTCAGCCGGAAGCGCAATTGCGCGAGGTTGACCGAGCCGGTGTCGAGCACCGCATAGCCCCCTGCCCCGGCGCCGCCGATCGCGCCGTTGACGACGAAGCGGTCGAGCGGCGTCGTCGCCACGTCGAGCACCGCCTTGTCGGCGATCTGGACGATATTGGTGTGGGTCATCAGCCCCATCGTCCATGCCGCATCGTCATAGGTGGTCATGTCGTCGTCGGGGTAATTGTCCTGCACTTTGAGCAGGGTCTTGGCCAGCCGGCCATAAGGCTGGTTGAGCTTGATGACGAGCGAGCCTGCCGGATAGCTCTTGTCACCCAGCTTGATCGCGCCACTGGCCTTGCCGATCTCGATCCCCTGCAGCTGGAGCGTATCGACGACGAACTTCACCCGCGTCGGATCGCTCTGATTGGCCGGGATGATATAGGCATAGGGCGCCTTGGCGGTGCCCGCCGCGATGCCGTTCGCGCTCTTCTTGTAGAAATTCTCGAGGATCACATTGGGAAAGGTCGAGGCGAGCTGGAGCGCGGTGAGCACCCCGGTTTCCATATAATTGGTGTTGTTGCGCATCGACCATTCCACCTCCTTGTAGGCAGGTGACGGGCGATACCAGTCGCGCGCGGTCTGGTTGCCGCCGCGCGCGCCGGGGCCGACCTCGCCGGTGTCGACGTGGCGCAGCATCGTCGTCGCGCCGGCGTTGCCGAACGTCTCGTACATGCGCAGCATGCCGTTATGGTTCGACGCCATGAAGCCGACGTAACCCGGCGACCAGGCGTCGACGAAGCCGTGGGTCCATACCCCGGGCAACCCCATTTTGGTGAGCTGCGACATCTCGAAATTCGAATAGAATGGCAGTTCGCCGTAAAGGATCGGGTCGAGATCGGGGTTCTGCGGTGCCTGACCGCTATAGGTATAGAGGAACGGCACCGATTCATGCAGTTCGTGCATGATCGGCGGGTGCCATTCGAGATAATATTTCATCATTTCCCGCGCGCTCGGGTCGGAGAAATTGATGTCACGATTATTGTCGTGATAGATGTACTTGCCCCAATAGGGCGTGCTGGCTGGCTTGTTCAGATCGTCCTTTTCGTCGATCAGATGGCGATAATACCAGTCGCGATAGCGATCGCGCCCGTCGGCCTCCAGCACCGGGCTGAACGCGACGACGAGGTTCTTGCCGATCTGGCGGACCAGCGCGCTATCCTCGGTCAGCAGGCGATAGGCCAGTTCCATCACCATTTCGGGCGGGCCGGTCTCGGCCGAATGCAGCCCGGCGGTGACGTGGTAGATCGGCTTGGTCTCGCCGATGATCCGCGCCGCTTCGTCCGCGCTGATGTGCCGTGGGTCGGCGAGCTTGGCGAGATTGGCCTTATATTGATCGAGCCTGGCGATATTCTCCGGGTCGGAGATCATCACGACGATATTGTCGCGCCCCTCATTGGTCTTGCCGATCTCGATGATCCGCACGCGATCGGGTGCGGCGGCGGCGAGTTTGCGGAAATAGCCGTTAATCTCCGCCTGGCTGTGCAGCACATTGGGCACGCCGATATGATGGCCGAACACCTGTTTGGGCGAGGGGATCGTGGTCGACAGCGGGAGGTGATCGACCAGCGGGGTGATGAACTCGGGCCGCGTCGTCCATTGCTTCACCGCGGCGGCGAAATCGGGGTCCATCGCCTGTTGCTGCTGCTGCGCGCCGGCGGCATTCGCCAGCAGAATCGCGGCGCTGATCAGCGGCGCGCCCGTCAAAACCCGTTTCATCAAATCCCTCCCCTTCGCGCGGACGCGGCATATCGATCGAGCCGTTGTGGCACCCCCTGGCGCCCGCCCCGCAGACCTTTCGACCCTGTGCGACTTTATCATGAGAAACCCGTCGGTTGCACCGGCGGATCACTTCACATGCTAATCGTGCGACATCGAAACAGCGCGCGCAAGGGTGGATCGCCAAATCGTCGCGCCACGCACAATTCGCCAACGAACTTGTTGACGAACGCACACATCCTGCTCAATCGCATGATGGGGACATGAACGCGGCCCGACCCGACTGGCGAAAGCAAGCGATGCGGGTGGGCGGCGATGGAAAAAGGGGAACCCGATGACCGACGTTATCCAGCCGCGCCGTCTGGCGTGCCGCACGTTGCTTGCCGCCACCTTCCTGAGCGGGCTCGCCACACCGGCCTTTGCACAGAATGCGCAACCCGCATCCGCCACCAGCGATGCCGATATCGTCGTCACCGCGCTGAAGCGCGACACGCGCCTGCAGGAAACCCCGATCGCGATCTCCGCAGTATCGGCACAGACGATCGCCAATTCGGGCGTCCAGAATATCGCCGACCTGCGCAGCCAGGTGCCGAGCCTCAACTTCGTCGACGGTGGCCCGTCCAATCGCCGCGTCGTGATCCGCGGCATTCAGGCGAGCGGCGAACCGACCGTCGGCGTCTATTATGACGAAACCCCGGTGACCGGGACGGTCGGCGCGAGCAACGACGCGGGCGGCTCGACCCCCGAGCTTCGCCTGTTCGACGTCGAGCGCGTCGAGGCGCTGCGCGGGCCGCAGGGCACGCTCTACGGCTCGGGCTCGATGGGCGGCACGCTGCGCATCATCTACAAGAAGCCGAGCTATGAACTGGGCGCCGATTTCGACGGCAGCATGTCCGGCACGCGAAACGGCGGCGCGAACCAGGAAATGAACGGGATGATCAACGTCCCGATCGTCGACCAGAAGGTCGCGTTCCGCGTGGTCGGCTTCTACAAGCGCAACTCGGGCTATATCGACAATACGTGGCTGCGCGTGAACAACATCAACGCCGAGGAAAGCTACGGCGGGCGCGTGATGCTGCGCATCCAGCCGGTCGAGCAATGGACGATCGACGCCGCGGCTTATTACAACAAATCGACCACCGACACGCCGACCTGGCTGCTGGAGAGCGGCAAGTACAAGACCGATTCCCGCACCCGTCAGGTCGTCCGCGACGAGGTGAAGCTCTACAGCCTGACGAGCAATTACGATTTCGGCCCGGTCATCGCGACCGGCGTGGTTTCCTATATGGAGCGTAATCTGGTCAGCCAGAGCGACACCTCGCGCTTCATCCAGGGAACGAACACGCTCGCGGGCTATAATGCGCGCTGCTTCACCGCGGGCGCGCCCAACGGCTGCACCGATCAGTTCCTCAATCCGATCACCTCGTTCCAGCAATATCAGGCGTTCGTCGCCGGCCAGTCGACCAGCTCGCTTTATCCGCAACAGGATCTGAACGCGCTGACCGCCGAATTGCGGCTCAGCTCGGCCGGCAAGGGGCCGATCCACTGGACGGTCGGCGGCTTCTACTCGCGCCGCCGCACCGATGTCGCCAACCCGCAGCTCAACGTGAACCCGCTCAACGGCTATGTCATCCCCGATCAGATCGACACGATCCGCTTCATCTACGACCAGCTCAAGCAGGTCGCGGCGTTCGGCGAACTTTCGTGGGATCTCACCTCGCGGCTGAACATCACCGGCGGCGTGCGCTATTTCAAATATACCAAGAATGTCGTCGGCCACACCGATGTGCCGTCGATCCTCGTCGGCGCGCGGATCACGCCGCCCACCTATCTGTCGTCGAGCGAAGACGGCACGGTGGTGAAGGCCAACGTCTCGTACAAGATCACCCCGGACATCATGTTCTATGCCGAAGCGGCGCAGGGCTTCCGCCCCGGCGGGGTCAATCAGGTGCTTGGGCTGGCGACCTCGCTGACGCCGTATCGCTCGGATTCGCTGTGGAATTACGAGGCCGGCTTCAAGACCGCCTGGTTCAACCACAAGCTGATCGTCAACCTCGATGCCTTCCGCATCGACTGGACCAACATGCAGGTGACCCAGCGCACCCCGAACGGCGCTTTCTCCTATATCGGCAACGCCGCCGCCGCGCGGGTGCAGGGGATCGAGTTCGAGACGTCGATCCAGCCGGTTCACGGTTTCACCATCAACGGCAATGCGACCTATATGACCGCCAAGCTGACCGAGGATCAGCTTGCCCCGAACCTCGCGACCACCAGCTCGGGTCGCGCGGGGGATCGTATCCCTTATGTGCCGAAATTCACCGCAGGGGTCGGCGCGCAATATACCTGGCCGCTGTTCGGCGAGGTCAACGGGCTGGTTCGCGGGGACTTCAGCCATTCGAGCGGCTATTATTCCGATTTCCGCCCGACCTATGTCTATACCCGCTACATCAACGGCTATGAGATGGTGAACACCCGGATCGGCATCGAGAAGCCGAACGACTGGGGCGCCTATATCTTCGTCAACAATCTGTTCGACGTGCTGGCGATCTCGCGCGAGACGTCGAGCGCGATCGGCGTCGGGCTGACCAGCGTCACCTCCGCCCGGCCGCGCACGATCGGGCTCAACCTGCGCAAGTCCTTCTGAGGCGAGAGGGCGGCGCGCACCGCCCTCCCCTTATTTGTCCGGGTCGATCATCCCCGTGTCGCCACGGGGATTTTTTCTGCATCGCGCTTGATCGTCGCCGTCGGCGGGGGGAAAGTCGGCGCAAGTTCGTCGAGCATCCGCTCGATAACGTCGGAATGAAATCCCGCCGCAGTGAAGTATTTTTCGATATCATTGTAAGATCTGATCGCCCTGGCATCGAGATATTTTACGCCGCGCGAAACCATCTCCCGATCGCCGGCGCGATTCCCGACGATCACCAGCCAAATCGCATCTGTTGGATTGAGCGTAGACCCGAGCGTTTCGAGCGTATCATGCGCCTCCTTCCAACGCCCCATCATCATCAGGTTGCCAAGCAGCGAGTGCGAATACCACGGCTTCATGCCTGAAATAGCGACAGTTCTTTCCAGCAGCCTGCGAGATTCCACCCAGTTATCAAAGACATATCCTTCGACCATCGCAATATGGCTCGACATGAATGGATTGCTGGCGCAGTAACGCTTGATCGTATTGACCGTCTCGCCAAGGCGCTCGTGATCGGTCGGAACGGCGCGGCGATATTCGCGCAGACGCGCGACCATCGCAAGACAATCGGTCGGATCGATCGTCAAAGCACGGCTCATCGCCCAATGATAATCCGCCAGCAGCGGCTTGCGATCGACCTTGCCGTAAAGCACCGGATCGAAATAGCGTAACTGCATAAACACCGCATAAGTGCTGTAAGTATCTGAGAAATGCGAGTTCGCCTTCATGCTTGCACGCAGGCATGCCACGTCATCGGCCGGATTATCGGTGGTCGGGTTGACGAAGTGCGAATAGCTTCTCACGTGACACGCATAATCGCGCATGGCCTTATCGCTGGTCCAGGCGCTCCGCAGCATATCCTGCACAAGCGCGCCCTCACGCGAGGCAACCCGATAAAGGATTTGCGCCATCAACAATTCGGAGTCGCCGGAATCGGCAACAAATGCCTGCGCCCAATACGGGTGCCGTTCGGCATTGCGATACAAGGCCGCCTGCATGGAGTTACCGGCGATCTGCGTAAGCTCGAGCCGACGCTGCATCGCCGGGCAGCTCTTCGGCGCCGTGCCGGTGAGTACCAACGGATAAGCCTGCAGGATCTTGCTGAAAATTCCCTGGAACTGGGCCTGACGGACCCGGGAAAAACCGTTCACCCGAAGCGCCAGTGCCGGCCGGGAACAATGATAGTCGTCATCATGCCCAAACGAGTTCAAAATGGCGGACGAAGATAGCGCAAGCGCCACGAGGATCAGCGCCGCGATTCCCCCGTAAACGTAGACTGCGCGCTTCACGCCGGCGATCCGCCCCGCCTTCGGCGGCCCCTCCGTCGCCGGCGCGGGGTCCGGAGCATGGCTGAAGGTCGGCCGGTAACTCCCCTTGGTCAGCGCAATGACGACCCGCGATCCCGTTTCGCCGCGCGCATAGTAACTCGCCAGCGCCTTGCGCAGCCGCAGCATCTCCACCCGCACCACGCTGTCGATCGACGGATCGAAATCCGCCCCCCGATCGAACACATCGAGCGCGATCGAATAACCCTTCAACCGGTCGCCACGCCCGGCCAGTTCCTCGTTGATCAGATAGTCGAAAAGAAGCAGCAGCTTCCCTTCGCCCAGCGCTCCGGATTCACCGATCAGGCGCAGCGCCTCGCGAACCTCATCCGGATCGATCCGCATTTCGGCTTTATCCAATTTCATCGCCATTCGACGTGGATAAATATAACTCGAACACAATATTTCAATATAACGGATGTAACGCCGCGGTTTAACGCATTTATCCGCCCATAAAACGGTACTTAGCGCGAAATTTCGATATCATCGCACCTGACGGTCAGAGGGCTAATTTACGAAATACTACCCTCTATCGGTCTGCGACTTTACCGTTCTTTACATAACTCGGCCAGATCGGCCGGAACGGAGCCGCTCAATCTACAGCAGAGAGGCGGATATTATGACTATCGAAGACGATTTCGCGCAACGCCAGCGCACGGAACGGCTCTCAGCGTTCCTTCGTCTCGGCTTGCAGGACGAGCTGTTCAGGCTCCACTATCAGGATATCCATTCGCTCGTGCAGGGCCGGACCGCGGCGCGCGAGGCGCTGTTGCGCTGGGGCGGCTGCGATCAGGCGATCCCATGCGACGTCCAGACATTGTTCGAGGTCGCCGAGGCGACCGGCCGGATCGTCGAGCTGGGACGCAAGATCATCGACTGGGCGTGCCGCGACGCCGTCGGCTGGCCGGATCACTGTCCGGTCTCGGTCAATCTGTCGCCACACCAGTTACTTGCCGGCGATTTCGCCGCGCAGACGTTCGACACGCTGGCGCGGACCGGCCTGCCGGCGGAGCGGCTGCAATTCGAAATCACCGAAACCGCGACGCTGATCCCGACGCGCGAGGTGGTCGAGCAATTGCGGCTTCTGCGCAACGCCGGCATCCAGCTCTCGCTCGACGATTTCGGCACCGGCTATTCGTCGCTGAAGAACCTCCAGCGATTTCCGGTCGACGCGATCAAGCTCGATCGCTGCTTCGCCGCGCACGCGCCCTATGATCACAAGAGCCGCGAGATCATGGCGGCAGCCGCCGCGCTGGCGGAAAGCCTGGGCATCGCCATCGTCGTCGAAGGCGTCGAGACGCGCGAGCAGCTCGATCTCGCGCGCGCCGCCGGATGCACCCATGTACAGGGCTTCCTCTTCTCGCGCCCGCGCTGCCAGGACGGGGTGCTCGACGATATCGCCCGCGAGCAGGCGCGCAAGGAAGCGATCAGAAGCGCCGAGATCGTCGATCCCGATGCGCTCAGGCAAAATTGGCGAATATCTGCAGAAGCGAAGGTCGTAGTCGGCGGATTTCGTCGCGATGCACCGCCGAGAGCGCCTGCAGCAAACGATAGGCCTCATCGGTCAGGCGCAAAAAAGCGCGGCGGCGGTCGTCGGCCGCCACCTCCCGATGGATCAGCCCCATCGCCTCCAGCCGGTTAACCAGCCCGGTCGCGCTATGCGGCTTGAGGATCAGCCGCTCGGCGACGCGGCCCACGGTCGCCTCGCCGGGCGCGCTGGCGCGGATCGCCAGCAACGCCTGATGCTGTTGCGGGGTTAGCCCCACCTCCTGCGCCCGCGCCTCGCTGAACGATAGGAAATGCCGGATCGCGTGGCGAAACTCGGCCAGCGCCGCATAATC